>JABHKC010000149.1 GCA_018692315.1 Bacteroidota bacterium
AAAACTAAAAATAAAACCCTCCAAAATATCAGCAAGTTCCTGATAGTAGCTTACCTATGCCCATACAATTATAGGTAATTGAATGAAAATAGTACTAAAACTAAATATGGATGATGAAAATGTTTCATGCGTTTGCCCTAATTTTGAAGGTAATAAGTTTTTAAAGTTCATTATTCAGATTAATTTGCTCACTTATTACCTTCATGGTTTTATAATCTATATTTTTATTTTTTTCAAAGTATGATTTTGCCCATCAATAATTAATCTGCAAATCCAAATACCAGATGCGAGGTCTTTGGTTTCTATTTGTAATTCATTATTTCCGCTTAGCAAATTTTTGGACGTAATCTCTTTGATAGTCTGTCCATAAATATTGCAAACTTCCAACTGAACCATTGCTTGTCTCTCAAGATTGAAAGAAATATAAAATTTATCGGAGAACGGATTTGGATAAGATTTAAGTGAAGAAATATTCTCCAACATATTTTCTTCAACTAAAGCTATTCCAGCATTGTTTTCCATTCCGAAAGTAGGATTCATTAAAATAAAATCGCCGGTACCATTGGGAAACCTGCCAAAGGAGGTATCTACATATTGCTGTCCGAAATTTATTTCATCCAAAATATTAAGTCCTGCATCAGATAATACTATCATCTCACCTGAGCTTGAAAGTTTAAAATTTGCATGTAATCCAACTTGCTCTTCATCATTATCTGCCCAAACTATCAAATATGATCCTGGTGCAATAGTAGTATCAGGAAAAGTCCATTGAGTTGGATCGCCAGCATCATCAGATAAGTAATACCCCGATAGCGAGATTACCTCACTGCCATTATTGTAAAACTCTATCCAGTCGTCATATTCTCCATCCTGATCACTAACTGCACTTTCATTATTAGCCATAAACTCATTTATTACCAAGTTGCTGTTTACTGCAACTGAATAGAATTCATATTCGGCTCGTACTGGCGAAAAAGAAGATGCACTTCCATTATCGGCATAAATATAATATTGTAAATTGCTATAGCCCACCAAAATTGAAACACCATAAACCCCGTCTCCTGCTGAACCATCATTGTGAGATCCGTCATCGAACATCTGTGTTTTTACAAATTGTTCTGTTAGGCTATTGCGATACCCAAGATAAACTTCAGTTGCAGAATTCACTTCGGCATTAAACCATAGTTGAACATTTGGTGTAACTTCCAACGGATTGTAGTTGATATTTGAGATTTGTGGTGCTGTAGCCTGAAAATCAGTTAGACCTGTTAAATAGTTAATTCGGGCACTCATAAGCTCTGAAATACCAATTATTCCGGGTGAAGGAGGCCAACCTCCACCACCAGTACTATTACTAATATTATTTGTAAAATCCGAATAGGTGTAGAATTTATTGCCGTCAGCCTGTACATCCGAATCAATAATATTCTGTATTTCTAAAGCCCTAGTTAAATATAAGCTGTTGGAAAAATTTTCTTCTATAATGGTTTTCATATGTGCCACATACATTCTTTTGTAGCTTGTATTAGATAAAATCTTACTGATTATTGGATGATCTGAGCTTGTAAGATTTAAATACGGATTGAGTTGCTGGAGTTGCGTTGTGCCCAGATTTCCTCCACCCTCAAGTGAAGTAAATACACCAAAGCTTTCATTCAAGTCCCAAGGTATGGGATTCATTCTTCCATTATCATCTTTATAAATATAATGGTTTTGAGGATTGTTGATAGGTCCGTCAAGGTTGACAAATAAGTTTGAAAAAGCCAAAAACCACAAATGTCTATCAATATTAAGTACCTGATCGACACTGGTATTATAATTATTAAGAGTGTCAAGAAAATCAATTAATTCATCCCAACCATAGTCTGATTCGATGGCATATTTGCTGTAATAGCTACTTGAATCTGTTCCAAAATATTCCCAAACACCACCCATTGATCCTGGCATACCTCCACTGCTTATCTCACCTTTAAACCTTACATTTTCGTCACTGTAAAAATGAGTACGCATAAAATTCTTGTCCACATCCTGATTGCTGGTGTATAGCCCTAAGTGAGTACCATTGATATAAACATTTGCATAGTTGGATAAACTTGCCGGCATATATTTCCTCGCAATTTCATAACTCATGGTTTCTCTAATTAAACTTGGGTCTTTGAAACCATTAGATAGTTTTAATGTGCCATATCCTTCAATCTCTTGATCATTGATTATATAATCGAGTTTAATGTTTAATGGATTTTTAACCTGATTGGCAGTATATGAACTGTTTCCTTTATATCTTACCCCTACGCTGTCGAAAGCTACTCCATTTATTGAAACAGAACCCATAAGTCTTCCTTCCTGTCCGGCAGAAACAAGCTGATCGAGCAAGTTGTCCCAGTTCGTTTCCACGAAGGTAATTTCTATGGTATTGACTGTATTCATATCATAAAATCCTTGGCTTTGAATGGTGCTAATCATTCCAAAAAATGCAAATAAAATAAAATGTAATTTTTTCATGTTTTATATTTTATAAAAATTTATCTAAACAAAATACAAAAAAAAGCATAAATTAATTATTAAAAACTAAAATTGATACATATGAGGATTTTATCTACGAAACTCCTGTTTTTAAATACTAATTTTTAATAAATTTATTTGAATAATAAACAATATCGTTTTCAATAGTCAGAAAGTAGATTCCCGATTCCAAATTGCTGACATTTATTGAAAAGTTTTTTGACAAATATAAACCCTCAGTATAAACAAGTTCGCCAAGCACATTAAAAATTTGTAATGTAGATTTACCAGAACAGATTTTATTAATGCTAAATGAAATATTTGTGGTAGCTGGATTTGGATAACTGACTATATTCTCAGAAAAAATATTCTCTATTTGTAAACTGTAAGTTTCGCAGTCATAATTTGAGGGATTGAGTTCGATTGGGATGTCTGGATTTAGGTCAAAATTTTGAAGTCCTATGTAATCAGAAGCATAACGTTTTATTCTGAAAACGGAATTCGAGTTCCCATTGGGAGGTGCTCCACCTGGTTCCACTCCCTGTTCTAAAGGTCCATTATTACTCACTGGATTAATATACTGCCATAACAAATTCCCATCTAAATCTACTTCAAAAAAGTTCCCGCTTGCACCCTCACATACCAGTAGATTCCCATTGGGCATTTGTTCAACTCCAGAAATATTCTGAGAATAAAAGGAAGTTGGATTATCTGCTTTGTATTGCCACGAAAGGCTTTCGGGCAAAAAGATTCCTTGACTGGTTTTAGTGTAATGTCCATCATTATCTATAACAGCTTCAATTGCATCTACAGTCGAGTAATTTCCATCGGGACGGCCCTGACCGTTATTAAATACAGTAATTTTTCCTTCATCAGGATAACCGCTTTCTACCCATCTTGCATCGTGCTGGCCAAAAAATATTTTATCATTTGCTGTACCTTTTTGGTATGCCTGCGGATTTCCCCACCTGAAAAGTAAATCTCCTCCCATTCCCGAATTGCCACCAGAACTTCCAGCAGCATCTTCAGTAGTTGTACTGTGGTCGATAATCCACACCTCATGAACGTTGTGAATACTTAATATTATTTGATTCAGAACAGGATTAAAATCGATTGAATTGATGTGTAGCCAATCTTCATTTTGAGGTCCTGAGAAGTTCAGGTCAATTAATTCGGGATGATCTGGAACAACACCATAATTATTTTGCGTTTGATTAAAATCCTGAATGAGATGATCCCAAACATACCATTCCCACACAATATTTGCTTCATTTGTACCAACAGGTTCAATTTCGATGATCTTTTCAGACCATAAACTTGCGCCAAGTGTAGCTGGGTTTCTGCCGGCAGAAATAGCTTCGGCAGTAGTTTTCATATCCCAGACAATAACCAGGATATTTCCATTCGGAAGTGGTTCAATATCATGATGTTGGCATTGCCAGGAGTCGCTGATCATGTATGACCATGTAACTTCATTATTCTGATTGATTCTCTCAATAATACCTCCGGAACCTCCTGCATCGAATGTTTGATTATTTACATTCCCTGTGCGAACTAAAGTACCATCTTCAAGCAAATAAGCTGAATGCCCTGGTTGGTAGTCGCTACTCCAGCTATGGATTAATTTACCACAATTATCTATCAAATAAGTTTCTGTATATGGTATTGGTGCAAATAATGTAAATCCATCGTAAGAATTCTGACTATTCAGAAACCAGCCGATGGTTTGCTCCTGAGCAATTATTCCAGTAGATGAGAATATGCAATACAAGGCAAGTACAACCAAAGATTTTAATCTGGTCATAGTACAATTAATTTTCTTGAATAAGCTTCTTTACCTTCAATTTGGAGTAACACGAAATATATCCCTGATTCTAAATTGCTGATGTCTATAGTTGTATTTTGTGAAAATTCTCTGTTCTCGGAATACTTTAGTTCACCCGACAAATTGATAATCTTAATTGTTGAAATTTCTGAATAGTTATCTGAAATACTTATGGTAATATGATCAATTGCAGGGCTAGGATAAATATTCAGCTTGCTGTCATTTAAATTCAATTCATTATATACCGTAGTACTAGTATCCACATCTCTAACCAAGCGTACATAATTGAAAATCCTGACTACATCGCCCTGTGGACCATTGCCATAGGGATAATCATTTGGATCACCAACTTTAGGATCGCTACGTTGTGCCCCTGCACCATGAACATCCATTAAAGTAAAATTACCTGAATTTGGTGGTTGCTCCATAAAACCTAAAGCCTCTCCAAAGCAAACATAAGCAGCCCATGCGCCCGAATTAGTGGTCGAAATATTTGCATGTGTGGTTCCTGACCAATAGAATGGATAATTTGTACTTCCACCTTCATCAATTATCTGAGAACAACTGAAAAGTGAATCAATAGCTGCTGAATTACTGGTTGCCGGTGAACGTGTGTAATCAACAATGCTCTGTAATTCCTTAACATTTGGCAATCTCCAATCGCTGTAGCCAGCAATAGTTGCAGCTTCTGCGTACGATAAAGCATCTTCCCAGTTCATTCCTGATCCATCGTCGTATTTGGTCCACATTAAACTACTTGAGTTATCAGTAATTGTGCTATCATTATTGTCCTGAAGATTATTTTCACCATAAGCATTCCCACGAACATACATAACATAAAACTGCTTATCAACAGTTTGTCCCGGCTGTGGACCTGTTGGATAACCTTTAATTCGTCCATCTGCATAATTTACTCCAAACATGGTTTCGTTACCTCCCATGGTAGTGCTAACATACAGATTTGATGAGGCCAATTGCGAATCTATGATTCGTTCACCTGCACTTTGATCACCATATCCAAAATCAAAAGAATTAGTGTCGATAAATGGTACGAGTCCTGCGGTTGAAGTCCCAGTGTATCCACTTGGGTCAACACCAAAGAACATTTTTAATGAATACATTTCTTTAATCGTCGGAAGTCTCCAATCAGTATAACCCGCCAGATTAAAAGTTGTGGCACCTGCCATAGCTTCAGCATACGATAATTTATCATTGTAATCAATATCACCGTCATTATCCAGGTCGCTTGTTTTAGACCACATCAAACCAGTTACCAAATCGCTTACAGTTCCATCAGCATTGTCCTGATAATTGGGAACATTTCCCGTATAATGTGCATCCTGTCCATAATAGGCAGAACCTATAATAGGTTCTAAGATTTCATTTGTGGTATCATAAAATATTTCCTGGCCAGTATCAACAATCGGATAGTTCAGATTAGTTTGAGAAAAACCACTGGTGATTTGCAATACAATAAAGAATGAAATCATGTAAAAAATAGTCTGTTTTGCTTTCATTTTTCTTTTTTTAAGTTTAAATATAAGTGTATGATTTTTTGTCTATGAATATGAAATCAATATAATTGATAATATAAATTGCATTTTTGTTCTTCTGGATAATCATTGAGGTAAATCTTATCCATTGAAGTTTTATGAGCTAATTTATACTTCATTTGTTTAAGACAGATATTTTTAGGCATAAAGAACGAAGGCTCGACATATTTGCTCATAATTTCACTTAATTTAAATTATCAAATTATATTTTCAGACAAATAAAGGCATATAAGGTTTAAAGAAAAAAAGAAATCTACGAATTGTGGAATTTTATCTACAAATAAAAATATTTTAAAGGCAAACTTACAAGTTCATCTTGCTTAAACTACACTTTTTCTCTACTAAAAACATTTGCACTATTAAACGGCTGTAATTTATTGCTAAGAAGTACTGTTTGAGTAATAAATCAAATTACCAAAACCGGTTTACTTAGAACCACTATTTAGAATTCCTGACCTTATCTGAATAGTCACTTCAAAAAAATTAGTTTCATAGAAACACTAATAAACAAAGTTTCAACGAAAAATCAATAATTCGCTAAAAGTTGCTATTTTTGGCAATTATTTAATATATTAATAATTTGTTGATGAAAGCTTTAAAAATAATTGGTATATTGTTGATTACCAGTATAATGTTTAGTGGTTGTTTTAAAGAAAACCAACTTACAAGACGATTAGACGGCTCTTGGAATATCTATATTTTGAAAAAAACTGTTTATGCCGACGACGATTTGTTCTTAGAATTATGTACCTCTGCAAACAATGTTGGAAATATATCTTTCGACAAAGATGGTACTGGCGATTACCATATTGCAATTAATTTAGGTGAGGATCTTTTTGAGGGTTCTAACACATTTCAATGGGAAAACACTGCTTCTACCGTAACAATCTACGATCAGGGAATAAGAAAAGAATACGAAGTAGATGAAAATTCACAAGAAAGACAAGTATGGATTCGTACTTTAGATCCATACACTTTCATTGGAATGGATAGTGAGGTTGAATATAGATTTGTTGAGAGAATTACTTTAATAAAAATTTAGCTTTTCTCCTTAACAGAATTAACCAAAAATCCCCTTTCAATTCTTTTATTCAGATTTCGAAAGTGATTTATTTTATCATTACCAAAATCCTTCAACAGATAGAAAAACTTTATTATGAATTTAGAAATTTCTAAAGGCACAAAAAATATTAGTTCAAACAACTTAATTGTTCTAACAAAAAAAGACTCAGATTTTAAACAATTTTGTTTTTCGGATAAGGAAATTATTTTTGCAAATAAGAATATAGAAAAAGACATTACGCAAATAACAATTACTCAGGATGATAGATATATTTTCCTTGTCCTAATTGATGAAGATACTTTTACGTTTCAAAACAAAGAAAAAGTCCGAAAAGCTGCGTATAAGTTGCACAAAGAAATAATAGGATTAAAAATTAATGATGTTTGTATTCAGACCAATTTAGATAATTCGGAAATAATTCTGTTGCTTGCAGAAGGTTTAGCTTTGAGCAACTATCAGTTTCTGAAATATTTTACGGACGAATTAGACAAAAAGAAAAATTCTCTTGAAAAAATTAAAATAGTTGATTCAAAAATTACAGATATGCAGATATCTGAAATGAATTCAATTATTAAAGCCGTATTCAAAACAAAAGATTTGATTAACGAACCAGTATCATACTTAAATTCAGTTCAGTTAGCAAATGAGTTCGAAAAAATGAGCAATGAGGCAGGTTTTAGTATAGATATTTTTGATGAGAAAAAAATCAAGCAGCTTAAAATGGGAGGCTTATTGGCTGTCAATCAGGGTAGTATAGATCCTCCAAGATTCTCCATTATGGAATGGAAACCGGAAAATGCCAAAAACAAAAAACCAGTCATAATTGTCGGGAAAGGTCTTGTTTACGATACCGGAGGATTAAGCCTGAAACCTACGAAAGGCATGGATTCCATGAAATCTGACATGAGTGGAGGAGCGGCTGTTGCCGGACTTTTTTACGCAGTAGCAAAACAAAAATTACCGGTTCACATAATTGGCTTAGTTCCTTCAACAGACAACAGACCTGATGGAAATGCTTATGCACCGGGCGATGTCGTGAAAATGCACAATGGTTTGAATGTAGAAGTTCTTAATACAGATGCAGAAGGACGAATGATTCTTGCAGATGCACTCAGTTTTTCGGAAAAATATGAGCCTGAATTAGTAATTGATATTGCAACACTTACCGGTTCGGCAGCAATAGCAACAGGGAAAGAAGCAACTGTAGTGATGGGAAACGCAGACGATAAAACCTTCGATATTTTAGAAAAAAGTGGAAATGAAGTTTTCGAGCGAGTTAGCCGATTTCCATTTTGGGACGAATATAACGAAATGTTAAAATCAGATATTGCCGATTTGCAAAATATTGGTGGAAGAGAAGCTGGAGCAATAACTGCCGGGAAATTTCTTGAGCATTTTACCAAAAGCCCTTTTATTCATATTGATATTGCCGGCACAGCTTTCCTTTCAGGAACCGACAGTTACAAAGGAAAAGGAGCCACAGGAGTCGGTGTACGATTGTTATATGAATTTTTGAAGCAATCAATTGTCAAATAATGAACTGAATAAAGAAAATTTAACTATAGATATGATGGAAAAAATTAAAGTAGGAATAACTCACGGTGATATTAATGGTATAAGTTACGAAATAATTATCAAAACATTGAGAGACAACAGAATAAATGAATTATGTACTCCAATAGTTTATGGTTCGCCAAAAATAGCAGCCTACCACCGCAAAGCACTAAATATTTCAAATTTCAGTTTTAACAATATAAAATCTCCCTCCGAAGCAAATACCAAACGAGCAAATATTATAAATTGCACAGAGGACAATACCAGAGTAGAGCTTGGCAAATCGACTACTATGGCAGGGAATTCGTCATACCGAGCCTTAGAACTTGCCATAGCCGATTTGAAAGAAAACCAAATTGACGTACTCTTAACTGCACCTATCAATAAGCAAAATATTCAATCGAAAAAATTTAATTTTCCGGGACATACCGAATTTCTCGAAAATATGTTCGATGTAAAAAACGTACTTATGTTAATGGTTTCGGACACATTAAGGGTAGGAGTAGTTGCCGGACATGTTCCAATTTCGAGGGTGCTCACCTATATTACCACCGAAGGAATTTTGAAAAAACTCAGATTGTTGAACAAAACATTAATTGAAGATTTTGCTATTAGAAAACCACGAATTGCAGTTTTCGGGCTTAATCCGCACGCCAGCGACAACGGAATAATTGGGAATGAAGAGAAAAACATAATTATTCCTGCCATCACAAAAGCAAAAGAAGAAAATATTTTAGCAATAGGACCTTATCCTGCCGATGGTTTTTTTGGTTCGCAAAGTTGTTCTCAATTCGATGCCATTCTTGCAATGTATCACGATCAGGGATTAGCTCCATTCAAAGCTCTTTCTTTTGATGATGGTGTGAATTACACTGCCGGATTGCCCATTATCAGAACTTCCCCGGGTCATGGAACAGCTTACGAAATAGCCGGTAAAAATATGGCATCAGAAAATTCATTCAGAAATGCTCTGTATCTTGCCTTAGACACTTTTAAGAATAGACAAAATTATTACGAACTTCAGAAAAATGCAATGAAAACTGTTGTTGAAGAAAATATTGAAAGAAGTTAGAGCATAGCTGGAATGAGCCTTCTGTAAAACTAAATTTGAAATAGAAATTGATTTTTAAACTGTATCACTAAAAATTAAACAATAGGCTCTTTAAAAAAAATAATAAAACCCTTCATATTAATTGGAACACCAATTATATGTTTACTTATTATTATTTTTGCAGATTTAGATCCGGGCAAACCTGAAATTACATACACTTTTGCGATAGCCATTCTTATGGCAGTCTGGTGGGTTTCCGAAATTATACCAATAGCCGTAACAGCCTTATTGCCAATTGTTTTATTCCCTATTTTTGGAGTTGTTGATGGAAAAACCATTTCAGCAATGTATTTCAATCATCTTATATTTTTATTCATAGGTGGTTTTATAATGGCATTGGCAATGGAAAAATGGAATTTGCACAAACGAATTGCGACTAAAATCCTGATTTTCTTTGGAATAAGCCCTGCCAGAATTTTGCTTGGTTTTATGTTAGCCACAGCTTTTCTTTCCATGTGGATGTCGAACACAGCCACAACCATGATGATGGTTCCTATTGCAATTTCAATAATTTTAAAATTGGAAGAAAGTGTAGGAAAAATAAACCTTCGGAAATATTCAATTGGCTTGCTTCTCGGGATAGCCTATTCGGCTTCCATTGGAGGAATAGCCACATTAGTAGGGACACCACCAAATTTGTCGTTTGCACGAATTTTCAATATTTTATTTCCGAATGCCCCCGAAATTTCATTTGCCGACTGGATGATTTTTGCTTTGCCAATAACTATAATTTTGTTTTTTACAGCTTGGTTATTTCTGTATTTAATGCACAAACCAAAAACCAATTGGCAGGGAATTGATAAAAATTCGTTTCAGGAAGAAAACAAAAAACTTGGAAAGGCAAGCTACGAAGAAAAAATAGTATTTGTTCTTTTTATACTTTTGGCTTTGTTGTGGATTTTCCGTGCCGATATTAAAATTGGTGATTTTATTTTACAAGGTTGGTCGTCTATTTTTCCGTATCCGAAATATTTGAACGATGGAACCGTAGCAATTTTCATTTCAATAATTCTTTTTGCAATTCCATCGAAAAATAAAAAAGGAACAAGAATAATGGATTGGGACACTACAAAAAGAATCCCTTGGAATATTGTACTCTTGTTTGGGGGAGGCTTTGCTTTGGCTAAAGGATTTGTAGAATCAGGCCTTTCGCTTTGGTTTGGCGACCAGCTTTCCGGACTGTCCGATTTTCACCCAATGACAATTATTTTTGGAATAGTTTCGATGATGTCCATACTCACCGAATTGACTTCGAACACAGCAACTACCGAAATGTTACTACCTGTAATTGCCGGGCTTTCAATTTCTACAGAGATAAATCCATTACTTTATATGTTGCCGGTTACTTTGGCTGCATCATTAGCATTTATGCTTCCGGTGGCAACTCCGCCAAATGCAATAGTTTTCAGTACCGGCCATGTTAAAATAATTGATATGGTAAGAGTAGGAATATTTTTGAATATTCTTGGAATTCTTGTTGCTTCAATTATAACTTTTTTCTGGGGAACTTATATTTTTGATATTGATATAAATGTGTTTCCTGAGTGGGCAAAAGTTACTGCATCTCATTGATTTGAATTTTACATATATATTCTGTTTGGAATTGAAAATGTATTTCTTTATGAAGGATAAAAATTATATTTTTGATAAAAAATGATTGAAATGGAAACAGTTAGAATTGAAATACTAAACCCAAAAGCTAAATCCTTTCTAAAAGAAATGGCAGATTTAGATTTAATAAGGATTAAAAAAGAAAAAGAAAAATCAGAACTTAAGGATTTATTAGAGAAATTTCGGATAAATTCTGCTGAAGCACCTTCTCTTGATGAAATTTCAACTGAAGTTGAGATTGTAATAAAAGCCCGTTATGAGAAATAAGAAAGTCATTTTAGATACTAATCTTTAGATAAGTTTTCTAATATCAAAACGACTTGACACTATTGATGACTTACTACTTATGGGTGAGATTAAGTTAATTTTCTCAATTGAATTAATCAAAGAATTTTTAACTGTTGCACAAAGACCCAAATTTGAAAAATATTTCTCTAATGATAATATAGACAGCCTTTTGCAATTGTTTAACAAATATGGTGAACTAATTGAGCTAACATCAAATATTGACATTTGCAGAGAAAAAAGATAATTTTTTACTAAACCTTGCAGTGGATAGTAAAGCAAATTATTTGATCACAGGGGATGATGACCTGCTGGTAATTAAGGAAATAAAAAAAATAAAAATTCTGAAATGGGCAGAATTATTTGAAGAATTATCATAATCAAGTTTCACAGTTATTATTTTTTATATTCATTAAATATTAAGAGAACTTCTAAAATAGTAAAGTTCAAGGCGTAAGAAATTTATATTTTTAGAAGCTTCCTTAAATAACTATGTGCCAATACAAAGCATGATAAAATTATTTCAAACGGACTATTTTTCCCGTTTTCACAAAATTATCTGATTCAATTTCATAAAAATATAATCCGGTTTTTGTCTCGTTTCCAAAATTGTCGTTTCCGTCCCATTCAATAATTTGGCTCGCTGTATTCAAATTTTCTGCATGGATAATTCTAATTTGCTGACCTAAATTATTATAAATGGTAAGTTTTACTTTATTCGATTTAATATTATTAAACTGGAAATACACTTCATCTGAGGAAGGATTTGGGAAAACTTCAATTTCATTCGCTTCAAAATTTTCATCATCGGGTTCAACAATTTCAGTTTGAAGCGATGGTTCATCAAATCGTTTTGTAGTATACAATTTATACTCGCCGGCATCTAATGAAAGAGTAGCATTTACATCGCTAACATTGATTGAATCGCCTGCAAAAAAATCGTACCACCAACCTGTATGCTGAAAGTTTGGATCGATAGTTCCCGCCGCTACATCAAAATTTCCGATTACGGTTACATTCATATCTGCATGATTGATGTTGATTCTTTTCATAGCCCAATTTCCTGCAGACATTGAAAAATCTGTGCTTTTGAATGCTGGTTCGTTTTTCTTCAAATCTATCAAAGCTTTATAAACACTAAAAAGTTTGTTTCTTTTTTCATTATAAAAATAGCCCCACTCAACAGGTTTTTCGTGAGTTCTGTATTCGTTGCCACCAATTGTTCCCGGATAATTTATATGATAGTCGTAGCCCAGTTCGCCAAATTGCCATATCATTTTAGGTCCCGGAATTGTGAAAAAGAAAGTTGCTACCAATTCCATTCTCGCCAGAGCAGTGTTAAGTGTCTGAATATCGTACCCACCGGCAGAATTTCCATATTCCAGATTTTTTGCCATAATTCTTTCTTCATCGTGGCTTTCCATATAAGAAATCAGATTTGGCTGACTCCATCCTCTTGATTGGTAGGAAGCCCAATTAATATCTGATGTACTGTTCCAACCCATTGCGGCTTCTGCATAATTGTAATTCACGTTTCCCCAAAGAAGCATACCGTATTCTGCAAGCTCCTGTTCTTCACTATTGTCTGCGAAATGCTCAAGAATTACATAAGAATTTGGATTTTCTGCCCACATAGCATCAGCGATATTTTTCCACAAACTTACTCGTGAAGCATCATATTGACCCCAGGCAGCAGTATTTCCAAGAGTATTATTTTGTGTAAATCCTTTCGAGAGGTCGAATCTGTAACCATCAATTTTATAATCGTTCATCCAATATTTTATGACTCTATCAACAAATTGTTTTGTGGCTTCACTTTCGTGATTGAAATCGTAACCTACATTGAAATCGTGCATTGCAGTCTGGTTATACCAGGGATTGTTGGCAGCAGGCTGATTATTCACAGCATCCCAGTACATTCTAACCAAAGGTGATTGACCGAAAGAGTGATTCAGAGCTATGTCCATAATCACAGCAATACCGTTTTCGTGAGCTATGTCAATAAACTCTTTGAATTTGTTTTTTGTTCCGTAATATTTGTCGAAAGCGAAATAATAGCAAGGATTGTATCCCCAACTATTGTTGCCCTCAAATTCGTTTACCGGCATAAGTTCAATTGCATTTACTCCAAGGGTTTTTAAGTATCCTAAAGTGTCAATCACGGCTTGCATGTTTCTGTCTTCAACAAAATCGCGTACCAAAAGTTCGTAAATTACCAAATCAGTATTTGCAGGTCCTTGAAAATTTGCAATGTTCCACTGATACTCGTCTTGTGCAGTTTGGAAAATAGTTGCAATTCCGCTTACATTTTCTTCGGGATATTCAATCAGGTTGGGGTATGTCGAACTTTCAATATAATGATCGTTCCATGGATCAGAAATTTTATCGGCATAAGTGTCGCCAACTGTCAAATCGCCATCGATAAAATATTGATAAATATATTCCTTGCCGGCAATAAGGTTGTTTAATTGCACCCAATACCTATTATTATCTGTAGTTTTTTTCATATAGTTTTCGTCTCCAACTTCCCAATTACTGAAATCGCCAATTGCAAAAACATAATCTTTTTCGGGTGCATAAAGGCATAAAATTACCGTATTATCATCAATGTAATTTATTCCGTCTTCAATTCCTACCGGAAGATTTTCAACAACCACAGCAGGCCTTACGAAATAATAAAACGAATCTACAACAGAATTTCCGCCGGCATAAGCAAAAATCTTAGCTCTGAATTTGCCATAGTCGTTTGCATTTATTGTATATAATAATTCGTCTCCGATAGCACTTGTTGTCCAAATATTGTTTAAAAATAAAGCAAGAGAATCAGAACCCAAACCGGCGGCATTAACTTCTAAAATATCGTTAAGCTCTAAAATTATACCTGGTAACGAAGGTTCAACAATATTAACATTCAGGCCTATCGCATAAACCTCAATAAAAATATCGGGACTGGTTTGTTGAGAACCATCTTCACTTCTGAAAACAAAACTCATCTCAGTAATGTCGGCTGATGCAGAGACACCATAAAAATCGCGTATGCTTGGTGTAATTTCAAGTTCGTATAAATCTGTTCCAACATTGGTTAGCATTGGTTGGTTTGTATTATTTCCCCAAGAACCAATTACGTTTTGCCACTGATTTCCATCTACGGTAACACCGGAATGTGTATAAACATCGCCAGTGTAACCTTCGAGACCTGTACCTGTTGCATCTAAATAAATTGTTACCGGATCGTCGGCTGCCGGAAATACAGGATCGGTAGTTACTTGCGAAAAAAGTGAGCTAAGGCTAAAAACTAAACTAATAATTAATGTAAGTTTTTTCATTCTAATATTCTCCATAATTTATATTCGACAAAAATTTCTGTGTAAAAGTATATAATTTATTTGTATGGTTGATTGCCTTTATTTTTTTGAAATAAATTTGTATCCATTATTTTTTCACAGTCTATTCAGTTGTTTTTCTCTCTGCGTAAATCTGCGAAATCTGCGGGGAAAAATAATATGCCTCAAATAAAGTTGCAATTTTTCAATTCCCCCTGAATACGCTAATTGTCACTGACTTTTCTATCTGCATTCAACTATGTCATCTGTGGAAAATATTTTATTTCTCACTACAAACAGTAAATTTCTTTTTCAATTATTAGCTAATTATTAGTTTTGCATATTTAAAATTTTGATTATTAGAAATATAAGTATGGATATAAAAGAATATTTTTCTTTTGGTGAAATTACCAAAATTTATGAAAAAGATAATAAAATAATTTTCAGGATATTAGAAGAAGATTTTCATTATAATGAGGAAATTGTATTTGTTTTTGTAGAAATTGATGGTGGTTTAGTTCCTTTCGAATTTTTAAATTTTGACATTAGAAACAACAAATCCGGTACTGCAAATCTGTACGATATTGATTCAATTGTGCTTTTAAAAAAACTATTAAACTGCAAATTATTTCTGCCAAAGACTAACAAAATTCAGCAAAAAAAAACGGAATTGACATCTCATGAAATAATCGGATTCACAGTTATTGATAAAACGGAGGGTATAATTGGGCCAATTGATGACATAATAAAATATCCAAATAATCCGCTTTACAAGATAATTTATAATGAAAAAGAAATTCTTGTTCCTGCTAACGAAAACATTATTTGTACGATAGATTTCGACAAGAAAGAAGTTGTAGTAAACATTCCAACAGGATTGCTTGAATTATAAATTTATCGAAAATATAAATTCCTGATTTAAAACCAATAAGTATAATTTGAAACACTGATTAAAGTCATATTTGCCTGTAGTATTCTCATATACAGACTTTCATGAGCTATAAAATCTATCAATAGAAAATAAGACAGTTTATTTATAAAAATTATTTATAATTTTGAAAGCTAAAATTTGAAAAATATAATTAAAATAATATGCAAAAATTATTAGTATTAGGAGCAGAAGCTATTGCACAAGGAGCAATAGACGGTGGAATGTCCGGAATATATGCTTATCCCGGAACTCCATCAACTGAAATTACTGAATATGTTCAAAATAATAAAGAAGCGAAAACAAAAAACATTCGTAGCAAATGGTCGTCAAACGAAAAAACGGCTATGGAATCAGCCTTAGGAATGTCCTATGCCGGAAAAAGAGCAATGGTTTGCATGAAACACGTTGGACTAAACGTTGCTGCCGATGCTTTCATTAATTCGGCAATTACAGGTTCTAATGGCGGATTGATAGTTACCGTTGCAGACGATCCTTCAATGCACTCTTCTCAAAATGAGCAAGATTCAAGATTTTATGGAAAGTTTGCAATGATTCCAATTTTCGAACCATCGAGCCAGCAAGAAGCCTACGATATGGCTTACGAAGGTTTTCAATTTTCTGAAAAACATGGAGTTCCAGTTATGATTCGTTTAACAACAAGACTTTCTCATTCGAGAGCCGGAGTTTCCAGAAAAGAGATGTTGAGCGAAAACAACATGAAATTGCCAGAAAATAAAACACAATTTGTTCTATTGCCATCCATTGCAAAAAAGAATTATAGAAAATTACTTGGCGATCAGGTTAATTTAGAGAACGATTCTGAAAATTCAATCTATAATAAATATTTTGACGGCAAAGACAAAAGTCTCGGAATAATTGCCTGCGGTTTAGCCTTCAATTATTTGATTGAAAATTTTCCGGATGAGCCATGCAATCATCCAATATTGAAAATATCTCAATATCCAATACCTCGTAATTTCGTGAATAAAATTTGCGAAGAATGTGACGAAGTTTTGGTACTTGAAGACGGTTATCCTCTTGTTGAAGAGCTACTTAAAGGATTTCTCGAAAAAGAAAAAATCAAAGGACGACTTGACGGAAGTATTCCTCGCGACGGAGAATTAAATCCGAATATTGTTGCAAAATCCATTGGGATTTTTGAATCTTATGACGATAAAGTTCCTGAACTTATAGAAAACAGACCACCGGCAATGTGTCAGGGTTGTGGGCATATTGATGCCTACAATGCTTTGAATGAGGCTTTAAGTGTTTATGAAACAGGTAGAGTATTCTCCGACATTGGTTGCTATACTCTTGGAGCACTTCCGCCATACAATGCAATCAATTCATGTGTTGATATGGGAGCTTCAATAACAATGGCTGTAGGTGCATCCGATGCTGGACTTATTCCTTCTGTATCTGTTATTGGTGACTCTACTTTTACACATTCCGGAATAACTGGTCTTTTAGATGCAGTAAACAATAATTCGCCAATAACTGTTTTAATTTCAGATAACTTTACTACTGGAATGACTGGTGGTCAAGATTCTTCAGCACTCGGGAAAATTGAAGATATTTGCCTCGGCGTTGGTGTTGACCCTAAGCATATTAGAGTTTTTACACCTATAAAAAGGAATCACGACGAAATGGTTAGCATCATGAAAGAAGAGCTTGAATATAATGGAGTTTCTGTTATAGTTCCTCGTCGTCAGTGTATTCAAACAATGAGAAATAAAGATCTCGCTGAACAATTAAAGGAACTAAAATTAAAATAGTTTAATTCATTTTATAACAAAAATCAAACAAAATATGAAAACCGATTTAGTTTTAGCAGGTGTAGGCGGACAAGGAATTTTATCAATTGCAGCCACAATAGGAATGGCAGCATTAAAAAATGATTTGTATATAAAACAATCAGAAGTACACGGAATGGCACAAAGAGGCGGAGATGTACAATCACATATGAGAATTTCCAGCAAACCAATTGCTTCAGATTTAATTCCAAAAGGAAAAGCCGATTTGATTCTTTCGGTCGAACCCATGGAATCACTTAGATATTTACCGTTTTTAAAACCAGATGGTTGGTTAGTAACAAACACTTGTCCATATGTTAACATTCCCAACTATCCCGAATTGGATGAAGTTTTAAAGCAAGTCAAAAAAAGAGGAAACTTTATTACAATAGATGCAGACGATATTGCTCTAAAAGCTGGTTCAAAACGTGCTACAAATATTGCAATGCTTGGGGCAGCTTCTCCTTTTATAGACATGCCTTTCGAAAGTTTAGAGGAAGGTATTCGTCAGATTTTTGCAAAAAAAGGCGATAAAATTATTGATTTGAATATTAGCGCTTTACGTGCCGGAAGAGAATTTTCTTTGGAGAATAAATAGAACAAGATTTAGTTTTAGTGCTACATAAAATATTCTTATTTGTAGTAGCTTTTTTGAAAACGTCAATAACAGGACTTTATTTGTTTGAATCTACGAATTCCAATTTATCTGGATTACTGATTTTAAACAAAAAAGGACAAAGTTATTGACGTTTTTTATTAGAGATATTTTAATTTTGGTACTGTAAAAGTGCAAGAGAAGAAATTTGTTAAAAAACTAAAATCCTTAAAATCAATTATATTACAGGAAGTTAATATAATACTAATCAACTTTTTTATTTAAATCATAAAAAAATCAAAAAATATTTGTCATTCAAATTTATTCATTTATCTTTGTCGTTGTAAACAACTATTGTTTATGCCAACTTTAGTAAAATTTGGAGAATGGATGATTTTAAGTCGATACATGCAAAAGCATATTTTAATTTATTGAAAACTGGAAGCTGGATAGAAGATAGAATTAAGAAATCGTTAAAACCTTTTAATCTAACACATGCGCAGCTTAATGCACTTTATATTTTAATGGAAAATTATCCTAAACCAGTATCTGCAAATGAACTTAAAAAAAGAATTTTAGTTCATAATCCTGATGTTACAAGACTTTTAGATAGGCTTGTAAAAAAAGGTTTTGTTACAAGAGAAACTTGTCTTGAGAATCGCAGGAAAATTGATATAACTTTAACCGACAGTGGAAGTAAACTATTTATTATGGCAAATCATTCGGCGAAAGAAACTTTAGGAAATTTCTTTGAAAAAAAAATTACAAAAGACGAAGCTATAGAACTAAGACGAATTTTACACAAATTGAGAGAATAAAAAATTTTAACTACACTATTGTTGCAAACATATATTGTATAAAACAACTAAAAAATAAAAATAAAGAATATTAACAAATAAATTTTGAAAAATGAAAACAATGAATTTTATATTAGTATCAATTATCTTTCTATATGGCAGCGAAATGTTTGCCCAGAAAGCAGAAGTAAACACAAAAAAATCGAGTATAGAATG
The DNA here is from genome assembly GCA_018692315.1 of Bacteroidota bacterium. Lineage (NCBI taxonomy): Bacteria > Pseudomonadati > Bacteroidota > Bacteroidota bacterium. Next base: position 19,160 of record JABHKC010000149.1, read on the forward strand.
GCTTGGCAAAAAAATTGTTGGCGAGCATTCAGGTACTATTCAGATAAAAAGTGGATATTTTGAATTTATTAATGACAAGATTGCGGCTGGTAAAATAGTGATAGATATGACAACAATTACGAATAGCGACCTTGATGATGAAGATTATAAGCAGAAATTAGTTGGGCATTTAAAATCTGACGACTTTTTTGCTGTTGAGAAATATCCTACAGCAGATTTTGTGTTTACAAAAAGTACAAAATTCAGCAATGGGAAAGCCACAATTACAGGAGATATTACAATAAAAGGGAAAACGGAAAAAATATCTTTCGAAGCAATAAAAAGAGGAAAAGAATATACTGCCATTATCGATATAGATAGATCAAAATTTGATATTAGGTACGGTTCTAATTCATTTTTTGATAATTTAGGAGATAAGGCAATTGATGATATTTTCACTCTTGAAATCAAAATTACAATCAATTAGTTCAAGATTTAATAAATAATAAACAGAAAAATTATGGAAAAAACAAATATGTCTGGGAATTTACCCCAAATGGAAAATTTAGAAGCAGGAAAAACATACGCTTGGTGTCCTTGCGGTAAAACTGAAAAAAAAGTATGGTGCGATGGTTCACATCGTGGAAGTAATTTCACTCCAAAAGCATTTAAGGTAGATGAGCCAAAAAAAGCAGCAATATGTGGGTGCACAAAAACAAAAAACGCACCCTACTGCGACGGTTCTCACTTGAGTTTGTAAGAATAAAAAGAAGAAAATGAAATTAATGTGGAATGAAAGATATTCAGGAGATGAATATGTTTATGGTATTCAGCCAAATATATTTTTTAGGAAAACCATAGAAGATGCCAAACCGGGAAAAATTCTTCTTCCGGCAGAAGGAGAAGGAAGGAATGCTGTGTTTGCGGCAAATTTAGGCTGGGATGTGCAGGCTTTCGATTATAGTTCACAAGCACATGAGAAAGCTATGGATTTATGCAAATCGAAAAATGTTAGCATTAAATATTTAGTCCATAGCATAGACGAAGCAAATTACAAAAAAGAATCATTTGATATGCTGGCATTTATTTTTGCCCACAACCCGAATAGGCAAAACCAGCACAGGCAGCTTTTAAATTTTTTGAAGCCTGGAGGAACAGTAATCATTGAGGCTTTTTCAAAAAAGCAGATAAATAATAATACAGGGGGTCCAAAAAATATTGATATGCTTTTTTCTATTGATGAATTAAAAGAAGATTTCTCTCAATTGAGTGAATTGAAAGTTTGGGAAGAAGAGATTGTTCTTGATGAAGGGAAATTCCATAGTGGAAATGCTGCTGTCGTTAGATTGATTGGAAAGAAGTAAATTTAGGTCTCAATTTATACACATTGAATAATCTATGTAAATTAGTCCCTTACAAAAATTGCTATAATCCTTTCAGGATAAGAAATTTTGTAACTGTTCTTACAAACATAGCGTTTTCATAAAGATTGAATAAAAGCAAAAGGAAATCTTTTTTCCAGCACTTCAAAATATGATTTAGCCTTTTGCAAAAAAAAGTTAGCACTCTAAACCTATTATAGTCTCATTTGACTACAAAACTTCAAATAAGAAATTTATCTTTTTTATAAAAATCAATAAAATTAATTATTAATTTTGGCGCTTGTTAAAACTAATTTTTGTGCAATTTAAATAAAAAGAAATGACAGTTGAAGTTAATGACACTAATTTTGAGGAAAAAGTAATCAATTCAAATGTTCCAGTTTTAGTAGATTTTTGGGCAGAGTGGTGTGGACCTTGCCGAATGATTGCTCCGATTATTAATGAACTTTCAGAACAATATGAAAATGAAGCTTTAATGACAAAGCTTGATGTGGATACAAGCCCCGAAACAGCAGCAAAATATGGAATAAGAAATATTCCAACAATTTTGCTTTTTAAAGACGGAAAAGTTGTTGACAAACAAGTCGGTGCTGTACCTAAATCAATTTTAATCAAAAAAATTGACAATCTTTTGTAAACCCCTGATCATTAATTACTATTTCCCAATTTGTAATTGCAAATTGGGAATTAGTATTAACTCTATCCAAACATAGTTTCCAGATTACTAAATTTCTTCTTGTAATCTAACATTCCATTTTTAATTATAGTGTGAGCTTCCTTTGTTCCGTAAACATGGGTAATCTCAGAATTTCTTTTGCCGGTACTTGGCATATCTTTATATGTTAAAAAATAATGTTTTAGCCTTTCTATTACAATATCGGGACAATCTGAAATATCTTCATAAGACCCATAAAAAGCATCATTATTTAGCACAGCTATTATTTTATCATCAGCTTCGTTATCATCTATCATTCTAAAACCACCTATTGGACGAGCCATAACAATTATATTCCCGTGAGTTATTTGTTTTTCTGTAAGTATGCAAATATCAATTGGGTCTTTGTCGCCAACAATCTCAGGACGGTTCAATGCTTTACGACTAAGTTCTGCAACACTGTTAGAACTATAGGTTTGAGGAATAAAACCGTAAAGTGCAGGAACAACATTCGAATATTTCTGTGGACGATCTAATCTTAAATAGCCGCTATCTTTGTCAATTTCATATTTAACCGTATCGGTAGGTACCATTTCAATGAAACTTGTAATAACATTCGGGGCATCTTTGCCCAAATCTATTCCATGCCACGGGTGAGATTTATAACGAAGCCCCATCAATTTACCAATTTGTTCCATTATATTATTTCTCATAATTTTTCTTTTAACTTTATTTTCTAAAACATGTGCAAAATAACAGCTTTTTCGTTGTTATTCCAATATAAAAACAATATTATTTGCCGAAAAGCAATTTAAATGATTTGATGAACAATTCCACCACAATTGTCGGATTTTGCCCCAGTTACAGATGACAAACAATTTGTCTCATTTCTGACTCTTAACAATCCGAGAAAAGCGAAAATTAAAGCTTCTTTGTAATCAATAATATCTTTCTCAGGGACAACAATTTCTTTTTCAGTTTTTTGTTGAAGCAAGTCAATCAAAAAATTATTGTGTGCACCGCCACCGCTAATCAGAATTTTTTCACCAAATTTGTCATTAAAGGTTTTTACTATCTGAATGACAATATGCTCATAAACAGTTCGTAGCCTATTTTCAATTGAAATTGATGATGTGTCTATTATCGGTAGAAATTCGCTTTCGAACCATTCCCTGCCCAGCGATTTTGGAGGCTTTTGAGAATAATAGGCTAGAAAATTCAGCTTTTTTAGCATATCAAAATTAATTTCTCCGGATTTTGCTATTCTCCCATCTTCATCGAAAGGTAAATTTATTTGAGATGCCAGAAAGTTTATTGCAATATTTGCCGGACAAATATCAAAAGCAATCCTCTGATTATTATATCTATAGGAAATATTTGCAAATCCCCCAAGATTTATACAGAAATCGTACTCCGCGAAAAGCAATTCATCGCCAATAGGCACAAGTGGAGCTCCTTGTCCACCGTGCGAAACATCTAAAGTACGAAAATCGGAAATTGTAGAAATTCCGGTTTTAGCAGCAATCACTGAACCATCGCCAATTTGAAATGTTATATTTTTTTCCGGTTGGTGAAAAATTGTATGTCCATGAGAAGCAATAAATTTTGCATTTTCTCCATTCTTTTCTATAAACTGTTTTACAAGTTTAGCCAGAAATTCGCCATATTCTTTATGAAGAAGAATAAAATTGAAACCGGATAAATTATGTGCGTTCTTGAGTCTATTTTTCCAAATTTCAGAATATGGTATTGTTTCAGCTTTAATAATTTCAAAATCGTATAAATCTTTCGTTTTTCTGAAATTACATAAAGCAATATCAACACCATCAAGCGATGTACCTGACATCAGACCGACTATTTTCAAACTTTCTTCCATAAAATTGTTTCTATTCTCACAAAAACATCAAAAAATTCAGATGCTAAAATTATAATAAAAATAAATTTACTGTTCATCGACAGTAAAAAATATAATGGAATTGCTCAACTACAATTAGAAAATTCGAAAAATATTATTAACTTAAATTTCAATTTGAGTTGAAAATAATTTACATTTGCATTTTTTTTGAAAATCCTATATTTATGTATGAATACATTGAAGGGCAATTAGTTGAGCTTACTCCTACATATGCAATTTTAGATTGCAATGGAATTGGCTATTTTGTAAATATTTCGCTAAATACCTATTCAGAAATCTCTTTAAATTCAAAAATAAAATTGTTTCTACATCAGGCTATCAGAGAAGATGCTCATACTTTATATGGTTTTAAAGAAAAATCGGAACGCGAAGTTTTTCGGCATTTGATTTCTGTTTCGGGAGTTGGTGCAAACACAGCCAGAATGATGCTTTCGTCAATGAATTCAAACGAAATTCAGCAGGCAATATTGAGTAATGATGTAACTCAACTAAAAAGCATTAAAGGAATTGGAGCCAAAACAGCTCAACGAATAATTCTTGATTTGAAAGATAAAATTTCAAAGACTTCTGCTAATGATGAAATTTTTGTTGTACAAAACAATACAGTTAAAGAAGAATCGTTTTCTGCATTAATTATGTTGGGGTTTTCGAAAAATTCGGTTGAAAAAGTTGTAAATAAAATATTTTTAAAAGATAAAAACATTAGTGTGGAAGACTTGATAAAGAAAGCATTAAAGCAGTTATAGATATAAACAAAGCTGTTGAAGTTGATATTTTAGCGACTTCTGTAAAATGCTTCTTACTCAAGATTCCTTACATGCTGAAACGGACTATTTTGAAATAGAGGGAGAGAATGGAAAGGATTTATGGATTAATAATTCATAATAATTTAGTAAACAAAAAAGCATATACTTTTGAATAGGATATTAAAATATAGTTTAGCAAGTGTAATTATAGTTGGTTTTTGGACCATATTGCTTGCTGGCAAATCTAGCGCAATCAATTTTTCTGAAATTTCTTTATATATTCCAGAAGATACAACAGCAACCGGCGATTCGCTTTCGACTGACACGCTCGGACCACTCCCTTTTCCTTTTGAAGACGAATCTACATATCCGGTTGATAATGCTGAACAAAACCCAGCATTGTTTTTGAACCGTCCTTCCAATATAATTTCTACAGTAGAATATGATGATGAAGCAAATGAATATGTTTTTTCACAAAAGATAGGAACACTAAATTATCGATACCCTTCGAGCATGACTATGGAGGAATATCAAGAATATGAACAAAGAATTGCAATTAACGAATATTTCAGAGAAAGAGCTAAATCAGAAAGTCTGGGGCATCAATCAGGACTTTTGCCAAAACTACACATCGGAGGCGATGTTTTCGATAAAATTTTTGGTAGCAATACAATAAATATCCAGCCACAAGGATCGGCCGAATTGATTTTTGGAATAAATATCAATAAAAACGACAATCCGATGCTTCCCGAAAGGCAAAGACGAACAACCACTTTCGATTTTGATGAGAAAATACAAATGAATGTTACTGGTCAGATTGGGGACAAAATGAATATTCAAACCAATTATAATACAGAATCGACATTCGATTTCGAAAATAAAATGAACTTAGCCTACGAAGGTAAAGAGGATGAGATAATTCAGAAAATTGAAGCAGGTGATGTAACTTTACCATTATCAGGCTCATTAATTACAGGTAGTCAAAGTTTATTTGGTTTGAAAACCGAACTTCAGTTTGGGAAACTCCGAGTAACAACAGTTTTTTCGCAGCAAAAAGGCGAAGCATCGGTTATCGAAGTTGAAGGAGGAGCACAACTTAGCGATTTTGAAGTTTATGCCGACGAATACGAAGCAAACAAACACTTTTTCTTATCGCAATATTTTAAGGACAGGTACGATATTGCACTTTCTATACTGCCAATAATTCAATCTGCCGTAAATATCAATAAAATTGAAATTTGGGTAACAAACAAATCCGGGAACTTTCAAGAATCAAGAAATATTGTAGGTTTCCTCGATCTGGGAGAGGCAAATAGTTCCGGTGAAGGAATAAATGAAGACGGAACAAATGTTTTCAACAATAGTTTTATTTCATTAAATTCATATCAAGACTATTTTCCTGACAATGAAGTAAATGACTTGTATGAAAAAATGACAACTGACTTTTCTGATGTTAGAGATATAAACAATGTATCCACACTATTAGGCCCATTGGCTTATCAATATGATTTTACGGGTGGTCAAGACTACGAAAAAATTGAAAATGCAAGAAAATTATCTACTTCAGAATATACATTCCACCCTCAATTGGGTTATATTTCTTTAAATTCTGCACTAAATGCCGATGAAGTTTTGGCTGTTGCTTACGAATATACTGCAAGCGGACAAATTTTTCAAGTAGGAGAATTTTCCAGCGAAGTATCGCTCGATAGTTCAAGCTCTACTCCAGCCCTATTTCTTAAACTGCTAAAAGGAACATATTTATCTCCAACAATTTTGGTTGCTAATAAAAGGAAAATTAATCCTACTTGGGAACTTGTTATGAAAAACATTTATGCAATTGGTGCATATCAAGTAAACCAACAAGATTTTCAACTTCATGTAATGTATCAGGATGATAAAACCGGTACAGCAGTAAATTATCTTTCCGAAGGGCAACAACCACCGAGTGGAATAAACGGAGAAATTCTACTAAACGTTCTGAATTTAGATAATCTGAACTCTAACAACGATCCTCAACCAGATGGAGTTTTCGATTTTGTAAACGGAATAACAATCAATACGTCAAATGGCAGAATAATTTTTCCGGTTAGGGAACCATTCGGGTCGCATTTGCGGAAACAAATTAATGATGATGCCATTGCAGACAAATATGTTTTTGAAGAATTATACGATTCAACACAAAGTGTAGCGCGACAAATTGCCGAAAAAAACAAATTCTATCTCGAAGGAACTTATCAGTCGGCTTCGAGCTCCGAAATTACACTAAATGCCTTAAATGTTCCGCAAGGTTCGGTAAAAGTAACTTCCGGAGGAATGCAACTAACAGAAGGACAGGACTATACTGTCGATTATACTATGGGTCGTGTAAAAATTATTAATGAGGGTTTGCTTCAGTCGGGAACCCCAATTAAAATTTCTCTCGAAAGCAATTCATTATTTAATATTCAGAGTAAAACATTAGTTGGGACTCATTTAGATTATAGAGTTTCAAACGATTTCAATCTCGGTGCAACAATGTTGAACTTGACTGAACGTCCACTCACATCGAAAGTAAACATTGGCGACGAACCAATCTCAAACACAATATGGGGTGTTGATGGCACATACAGAACCGATGTTCCTTTCATTACAAAAGCAATAGATTTTTTACCACTTCTCGAAACCAAGGAAAAATCAACTGTTTCTGTAACCGGAGAATTTGCTCATCTGATTCCTGGACATTCAAAAGCACTTAGCAAAAGCGGGGTTTCATACATCGACGATTTTGAAGGCAGCCAAACTGCAATTGACATTAGAACGTGGGCTGCATGGGGTTTAGCTAGCACTCCACAATTGCAAGACGACATGTTTCCTGAAGCAAGTCTTACCGACAATCTTGCCTATGGTTATAATCGAGCAAAATTAGGCTGGTATAATATCGATCCTTTATTTCTGCGAGACGAAGGTGTTACGCCAAATCATATATCAAACGACGACCGGTCAAGCCATTATGTTAGAGAAATATACGAAGAAGAGATTTTTCCGAATAAAGAAAACGCCAATGGAATTCCTACAAGTATAGCAATTTTAAACTTGGCTTATTATCCCGAAGAAAGAGGCCCATATAATTATGATGTAGAACCTAACGAATATTCTCATGGAGTTTCTGCCGATGGTAAACTTAATGAACCAGATACCCGCTGGGCTGGAATAATGCGAAAAATTACTACCAACGATTTTGAATCGGCAAATGTAGAATTCATCGAATTTTGGATGATGGACCCTTTTGTTGAAAAAGCAGATTCAAATTTTGTTGGAGGAGACCTATACTTCAATCTTGGAAATGTTTCCGAAGATGTTTTAAAAGATTCGAGAAAATCATTCGAAAACGGATTACCAACTTTCGATATTCAAACAGCCGAAGATGCAGAATTAGCCTATGTTGACACAACTAATTGGGGTAGAGTGCCATTAGTGCAATCTTTAGTGAATGCTTTCGACAACGATTTGCAAGCACGCCAGTTTCAAGATGTTGGACTCGATGGTTTAAGAGATGAGGATGAAACAGATTTTTTTGCAGACTATATACAATCTTTGGCACAGGTAGTTGACTCAAACCAAAATTATTCGTTTTTTGAAGATCCATCGAGCGACAATTATCACTATTTCAGAGGAACCGACTATGATAACCAAGAGGTTGGAATTCTTGATAGGTATAAAAAGTACAACGGACTGGACGGTAATTCTCCAACCGATGACCAATCTCCTGAGGATTATTTCACTTCCGGAACTATTACTCCAGATGTAGAAGACATAAATGGCGACAATACACTTAGCGAAGCCGAAAGCTACTATCAGTATCGTATTCCAATCACACGACAAAATTTGCAATACGACAAAAAATATATTACTGATGAAATTGAACATACGGAAACTTTAAAAAACGGTCAAAAATCGAAAGTAACATGGTATCAATTCAAAATACCAATTTACGAACCCGAGCAAGTGATAGGTTCAATTTCTGATTTTAAATCAATTCGATTTATAAGAATGTTTTTGAAAAACTTCGATCAAGATATTATACTACGTTTTGCAACCCTCGATTTAGTTAGAGGAGAATGGAGGAAATATAATTTATCGCTCAAAGAAGGTGGCGAAAACCTAATGCACCCTCAACCAACAGATGCAAGTTTCGACGTTTCTGCAATAAATATTGAAGAGAATGGTAGCAAAACTCCGGTAAACTATATTTTACCTCCCGGAATTGACAGAGTAATTGATCCAACAAATCCGCAATTGCGTCAATTGAATGAGCAATCAATTGTATTGAAAGTTTTAGACCTTGCCGATGGCGATGCAAGAGCAGCCTATAAAAATGTTACAATGGATGTTCGTCAGTATAAACGCCTACAACTTGAAGTACATGCCGAAGAAATTAATAATTATCCATTGAATGATAAGGAATTATATGTTTTTATTCGTTTAGGGTCTGACTACAAACAAAATTATTACGAATACGAAGTTCCTTTAGTTCTGACACCTCCAGGAAATTACGATAATGATGAATACGAAGACAGGCTTATAGTTTGGCCTGACGAAAACAGAATAGATTTGCGTTTTTCACTTTTTCAGGATGTAAAACAAGAACGGAACGATAAAATGCGAGAATCGAATTCAACGGTTCAACTCACAACTCCTTATTACATTATGGATGGCGAAAATAAGGTAACTGTAACAGGAAATCCTAATTTAAGCAATGTAAGAACAATTATGCTCGGTATTCGAAATCCGAACGATGCTGACAACGACGATCCACATTCCGGAGAAATTTGGCTTAATGAACTTCGCCTATCAGAATTCGACGAAACAGGTGGCTGGGCAGCAAATGCAAGAGTTATGACTAAACTTGCCGATCTTGGTACAGTTACAGTAGCTGGTAGCACAAGTAAACCCGGCTTCGGAAGTATTGAAAAGAAAGTAAGCGAACGCCAAAAAGAAGAGATGCTTCAATATGATATTTCTTCAAATTTAGAACTTGGGAAATTTTTCCCTCAAAAAGCAGGAATACGAATTCCGGTATATCTTGGATTATCAGAAAGTGTAACAAATCCTCAATATAATCCATTAGACCCGGATATTCCACTTTCAGCTGCAATAAATAATGCAAAAACACAAGAGGAAAGGGACTCAATAAAACATTATTCTCAAGACTATACTAAAAGAAAAAGTGTAAACTTTACAAATGTGAAGGTTACTAAAGGAGGACAATCAAAACCAAAAGTCTATGATTTATCCAATTGGTCGTTAACCTATTCCTACAACGAACTTTTCTCAAGAAATGTAAATACAGAATTTAGCTTAAGAAAAGATTATCATGGTGCAATTTCATATAATTACAATACGCGACCGAAAAATATTCAACCATTTAAAAAGTCAAAATCAAAATTCCTGAAGTCCTCTGCAATGAGGTTAATCAAAGATTTCAATTTCTATTATTTACCTCAACAAATGTCGTTCAGAACAAATTTGGACAGAATGTATCAGGAAACAAAACTTCGAAACATCAATAGCCCAAATATCATAATTCCTACAACATTTCAAAAAGATTTTTCATGGAACAGAATGTACGACCTAAAATATGACCTTTCAAGAACTTTCAAACTCGATTTTTCAGCAACAAATATTGCAAGGATAGACGAACCGGAAGGAAAGATTGACAAAGATGATGATGATTATGAATGGAAAAGAGACTCAATTGTTCAGAATTTATACGATTTTGGACGAACAACAAATTACCGACATTCGATAAATGCAAACTGGAATGTTCCAATCAATAAAATACCAATTTTAAATTTTATGTCGGCAAATGCACGCTACAATGCTACCTACGATTGGACAACCGGCCCAATTATGCCAGACTCATTGAATATCGATTTAGGGAATACTATAAAGAATTCGAATACTTTGCAAGTTACACCACAAATAAATTTTCAGAATTTATATAATAAGGTTAAGTATTTGAAAGAGATAAATAAAAAATATAGAAAAGGTAAAAGTAGGAATAACAAAACCACAAAACAAAAAGAAAAGGAAACAGAATTAGTAGTTTATGAAAAGAAAAACGTAACATTCAAATCTAATGTTGCAAAGTCTTTCACTCACAATCTTCAAACAGAAGATGTAGAAGTTCGAGCCTACGATGCAAAAGGCATCAACATTGCCGGACAGCAAAAAGTTGTTAGCGAAAATCGTGTAACTTTTAAGGTAATGAAAGATTACGAAAATGCACGTGTCGAAATAAAAGGGAGAAAAGAAGTAAAACCAAATATTTTGAAGTTGATTGTAGAAAACACCGTAAATGTAATGATGGGTGTAAGAAATGTTTCAGTATCATATTCACAAAATAGCGGAACAATTCTTCCGGGCTATAACCCAAAAACCAAATTTTTTGGCAACGAATCTTTCAATGGAAAATTAGCTCCAGGAGTTGGTTTTATTTTAGGACAACAAGATAAAGATTTGGCATTTACAGCACAAGACAATGGCTGGATTACTGCTGATTCTACGCTAAATGCTACTTTTGCAATGACAAATTCGCAAACCATCACCCTAAGAAGCTCAGTAGAGCCGGTTGCTAATATGAGAATCGATATCACTGCAAACCGCACTTTTTCCGAAAATGTTAACTATTTATTCAATCCTACCATTGGGAAATATGCATACGAAAACCAGATGGTTAATGGAAATTTCACTATGTCGGTAAACACTTGGGGAACTGCATTTCAAAACTCAGGCGATGATTATTCAACATCGGCAGCATTCGACGATTTCAAAAATTACCGTATAACAATAGCCAAACGTTTGGCTTACGACAGAGCAGACGTTGACGATTCGTACGATCCAAGCCTTACCGAAAATGGTTTCCCAGACGGATATGGTCCAACTTCCCAGCAAGTTATGATTCCTGCATTTTTGGCTGCATATACCGGACAAAGCCCTGAAAGAATATCTTTGGATCCGTTTCCTTCGGTATTATCATTACGCCCAAATTGGCGAATTAACTACGATGGGTTATCAAGAATTGAATTTCTGAAAAAATATTTTAACACCATTACTGTTGGTCACACCTACCGTTCTTCATACAATATTGGTTCATATTCCAGAAATATTGATTATGTTGCCGAAGCCGGTATAGATGGTTTGAGCTTTGTACGAGACCAACTTCAAAATAACTTCATTGCCGAAAACGAAATCAACTCAGTTTCTATCAATGAGCAATTTTCTCCTCTCATCAATTTCGACATGACATGGATAAATAGTTTAACTTCAAAAGTTGAAATTAAAAAAACTCGAAATCTGACCATGAGTTTTTCAAACAATCAACTTACTGAGGTGAAAAACAATGAAATAATTATTGGTGGTGGATATAGAATAAAGGATTTAACATTCAGAATGGGAACATTAGGTGGTCCTAAGAAAGAGTATAAAAGCGACCTAACTCTTCGAGCCGACTTATCAATTAGAACAGCCAGAACTGTTTTGCGTAAACTTGTAGAAGATGTAGATCAACTCACTTCAGGACAACGAGTAATTTCTATAGAAACGACCGCCGATTATGTTTTAAGCGACAGATTTAATGTTCGATTTTTTATAAATTATTCGAATACAAAACCTTTCGTTTCACTTACGTACCCCCAAACAAATACCAAAGTTGGTTTCAGTGTTAGGTTTACTTTGGCAGGATAAATTCTTCTGCATTACGTAGTTTTCTGATTTGTAAAAAAGTTCTCTTCGAAAATTAAGAACTGTAATATCTTAAGTCAAAGCCTAAAAACTGAAAAACATCATTTTATTTTCGTTATAATTATTTTATTTTTGCTCACTAAAAATTTATTAATAGTATTTATTAAAATATAAAAAAATGAATGTTCCAGAAAATTTAAAATTTACAAAAGATCACGAGTGGCTGCGAGTTGAGGGCGAAAATGTATATATTGGAATTACCGAATTTGCTCAGGGAGAGCTTGGCGATATTGTATTTATCGAAATCGAAACCGAAGGCGAAACGCTCGAACAAGGCGAAACTTTCGGAACAATCGAAGCCGTAAAAACTGTTTCTGACATGTTTATGCCCATTTCAGGTGAAGTTCTTGAAGTAAATGAATCACTTGAAGACGAGCCTGAAAGTGTAAATAAAGATCCTTATGGAGAAGGCTGGATGATTAAAATTTCTTTGAACGATGCTTCAGAATTAGATTCTCTTCTTTCTGCCGAGCAATACAAAGAACTTATTTCATAAAAACGATAGTAGATATCTTACTTTCAAAAAGCCTGCTTTAAATACATTTTTGTAAAAAATTGATTGCAAAATTAAGTTTTTACAAAAATGGCTAAGCAGGTTTTTCTATTTTATTTTTTTAACTTTATGAATTTCAAACCTTAATTTTTATAAAATGCAGGAAGTAATAAAAATTAGTACAGACAAACATAATGGATTGTACGATATTACTGAAGAAACAAAGTTGATTGTAAAAAAAAGTAAAATTAGAAATGGAATTGTAAATATTTATGTTCAAGGAGCTACAGCAGCCATAATGATTCAGGAAAACTGGGATTATTCGGTTCAGAATGATGTAATTAGCCTTTTAAGAAATCTTATTCCGTCAGGAGTTTGGGAACACGATGCCCAAGACGGAAATGGCGACTCTCACCTTAAAGCCGGAATCATCGGGCCTAGCGAGACAATTCCAATCATCAACGGAAATCTAGGATTATCGACATGGCAAAATATTTTTGTTTGCGAATTCGATGGCCCAAGAGATAGTAGAAATATTGTTGTAACAATTTTAGCAAGCTGAAAATCATGAAATTGTAGATTAAATATTTTGTCGATAGTAATATTACATTCAATTTTTAATCACTCAAGAATCTTTCTGTTTTTGTAAATTTAAAGACAAATAAAGTGAAGCATTATATTCGAATTTGTCATTTCTAATTTCTAATTTTTTTAAATACATTTGTCCATAAAATTTGTTAATAAAATATAAAAAAATGGTAAACAAACAATTATTATTTCCTGATAGTATTGTAGTAATTGGAGGCTCAAACGATATAAAAAAGCCCGGCGGAAAAGTCCTGAAAAATCTTATTGAAGGAAAGTTTAAAGGTGATTTGTATGTTACAAATCCAAAAGAAACCTTAGTCCAAGGGATTGTAAGTTATACTGATCCATTCGAGTTACCATTTGTCGATTTAGCTATAATTGCAATTGCTGCAAAATATATTTTAAAAACAATTACTCTACTCGCAAAACAGAAAAATACCAAAGCATTTATTATTTTATCAGCAGGATTTAGCGAAGAAGGAGAGGAAGGAAAAATTCTTGAGCAAAAAATTGTTGACATAATTGACAGTGTTGGCGGTTCATTAATTGGACCTAATTGCATTGGTGCTCTGTCGCCTGAATATCATGGAGTTTTCACAAGTCCTATTCCAAAATTGGATTTGAATGGTTGCGATTTTATCTCCGGTTCAGGAGCTACAGCTTGTTTCATTATGGAAACAGGAATTCCAAAAGGATTACCTTTTGCACGAGTTTTTTCGGTAGGAAATTCAGCCCAGATGGGTGTTGAAGAAATATTGGAATATATGGATCATACTTTTGATCCTCACAAAAGCCCGCGAGTAAAACTGTTATATCTGGAAACTATTACGAAACCTAAATTACTCTTAAAGCATGCTAGCTCGCTTATTGCAAAAGGTTGCAAAATTGCAGCTATCAAGGCTGGAAGTTCCGAGGCTGGAAGTCGTGCAGCTTCCTCCCATACCGGAGCATTGGCAAGCTCTGATGAAGCAGTAAATGCTCTTTTCCGAAAAGCAGGAATTGTGAGATGCGAAGGTCGGGACGAATTAGCAACAGTTGCTTCAGTATTTTTACATAAAAAGTTTGTTGGGAAAAATATTGCTATAATTAGCCATGCTGGTGGACCTGCAGTTATGCTAACTGATGTTTTATCAAATGGTGGCTTGTCAATTCCTCATATTGAAAATCCTGCCAGCCAAGAGTTATTAGAACATCTTTACCCTGGTTCGTCGGTCGCCAATCCTATCGATTTCCTTGCAACAGGAAATGCAGAACAGTTAGGAATAATTATTGATTACGTTGATAACAAATTCGACGAAATTGATGCAATGATAGTGATTTTCGGCACTGCCGGACTTACAAAAGTTTTTGATGTCTATAATGTTTTGAATGAAAAAATGAAAACTTCAAAAAAACCTATTTATCCTGTTCTACCTTCGGTTCATACCGCAAAAGAAGAGATAGAAGAATTTCTCGAATATGGTAGAATGTTTTTTGCTGATGAAGCATTACTGGGAAAAGCAATTGTTAATATTGCAAATACTCTGCCACCACAACCTTCAAATATTGATATTCCAAAAATTAATAAACTTTCAATTCGAAAAATAATTGATGAGTCAGACGAAGGATATCTCTCACCTGAAAATGTCCAGAAATTAATAGATGCCTGCGGAATTGACAGAGCAGAAGAAGTAGTAACTTCAACAAAAAAAGAAGCTGTTGAGTTTTTTGAAAAACAAAACACTCCTATTGTAATGAAAGTTGTGGGACCAGTACATAAATCAGATGTTGGAGGAGTTATTCTAAATGTTAATTCTAAAAAACAAGTTGAAAATGAATTCGACAGAATGATAAAAATTGAAGATACAACAGCAATTTTACTTCAACCAATGCTAAGCGGTACAGAACTTTTCGTTGGAGCCAAATTTGAAGAGAATTTTGGACATCAAATACTCTGCGGACTTGGAGGTGTTTTTATTGAGGTGTTAAAAGATGTATCTTTTGGCTTGAGCCCAATTTCTAAAGATGAAGCAAATTATATGATAAAAAGCCTGAAAAGCTATAAAATAATACAAGGAGTGCGAGGGCAAGAACCTATTAATGAAGAGAAATTTATTGATGTAATTACTCGCATTTCTGCATTAGTGGAAATCGCACCTGAGATTGCTGAAATGGATATTAATCCTCTACTTGGAAAATTAGATAAAATTGTGGCTGTTGATGCTCGAATTAGAATTGAGAAATGATGAGTCAATATTTTATATTCCACTATATTAGATATTTAAACCATATTTCAATATATAATAAATATGAATAAATTATTCATCTTATTTTTTTCTGTTTCTACAATATTTCTACAAGCTCAAGAAGTAATTTTATTTGAAGATTTTGAAAATGCCAATATACCAAAAAATTGGAAAACCACGCAAGCTGCCGGTTCAATTGGTTGGAATTTTGGAGAAGATCTCGGTTGGCCTATTCCATGGCACTCAAACTATGCTGCCTCATTAGAATCTGAAAATGTTGATGCAGATTTAAGCATGGACTATTTGTACCTACCAATTCTTGATTTATCAAAATTTGTAAATATTAATTTAGAATTAGAGGCATTTAATCCCGGAGTAAAAGGCTCGAGCGGACATATTTTAATAAGTTTTGGCACAAACAAAGAATTGATAAATTTTCGGACTCTAAATTTTGATGAACATAATTGGAATAAAGTTTCGCTAAGTCTTGACGAATTTAAGATGATGAAAAATGTTCAAATAGTATTTCATCATAACGATAACGGAACTTGGGCAACTTGTTTCGCAATCGACAATGTAAAAATTACGGGCACTCGTTTATTAGAAAATAACCTTGCGATTGTTGAATTAATTCATCCTCAGTCGAATTGCGATATAACAGACAATGAAAATGTTGTTATTGAAGTTCAAAATCTTAGTTTAAAATCAATATCAGAATTTTCAGTTTCATACTCGCTCGATTTCGGTAAAAATTTTGTAAACGAACAATTTAATAAAACTATCGAAGCCGGGCAAAAAAAAGAAATAACTTTCAAGAAACAAGAATCCTTCCTTTCAGGGAAATACGATTTTTTGATAGTTGGAAATTTGCAAAACGATATGAAAACTGCTGATGATACCATACTGCGAAAAATTACAAATCCAACAATAGCAGAATTCCCATTTGAAGAAACATTTGAAAATGGACTTTCGGAATATTTCGAAAGCAATTACGGAATAGATTCTTACGCTCAGATAAAAGAACAAAACGGAAACTACATTTTCCAAATGCAAGGCGGTACACATAATAATTGGCAAGGAACACCAGACAATATCGACTCTGATTATGCCTGGAATATAAACACCGAACATCATACAACATTAAGCACAGTCTGCGAAATAGATGCAACAAACATCAAAAAGCTTTATTTAAAATTCGAATTAAAACAAACCTCAAGCAATTCCTTAAAATACAGTTGGTTTAGAGTTATGATAAACAATGAGGCAATTTCAAGTACTGAAGAAACCGAAAATTTTCACCCCAAAACTCAAATTGATGACAATTTTGAAACCGTAATTTTTGACCTTTCGAAATTTGCCGGCAAGAAGTTTTCCATAAGTTTTCAATCTTCTTGCAAATTCGATAAGTTTGATACTATTGAAATTGATAATATTTGGATTTGGGAAGAGAATTGAACTAAATATTTCCCCGCTAAGCGAAGTATGGAAAAATTGCTTAGAGGGAGAGCCTGTAAAGTTAAAGCAGCATTTACTGCATTGATAATAAAGGAAATAAAAAAATTAGAAATTATATTTTAGTGTTCTTATTATTTTTATTTGTTTCTTGTGGAGGGAGTCTCCTGTAACTATAGACATTGTTAATAAAAATGCAAAGAAGAACACAGGAGGAAAAGTTAAACCTATTGAGCTTAGGTTTAATTCCAAGGAATGATAAGATTAAAAAAAATGAAATTGTATCAGGAAGAATTACAAAATGAAATAGTTTCAGAACTAAACTCACTTATTGGGAAGAAGTTTGGGACTATTTATTCCAGTTATATTGCAATTGAAAATCATATATTTCTTTCAAGAGAATATAGCATTTATTATAAAAATACTTGCTTCAATATTAGTCAAGTACAAAAAAGGACAAAGGAGGATTGTGATTACTATAAATTAGAAATAGTAAAAAGTGATCGTCCTTCAATGTCAATATCCTATGACAAAGAGAGAAGAACTTTTACTGGATATGTAAGTTCAATAAGAGATTTTTACAGTGAAATTCTGCTTGATATTAAGTATTATAGAAAAGAAGAAACATGGGGTAGTGAAAAGCTGAGATATGTTAGTGCTTTAGTCTTTGTTTTTAAGAAAGGAAAGTTTATACTAAATATTGAAGAATCTGTGATTGAGAATATTGAATATTCCAAAGATAAGAATTATATTAAAGATATCTTGACTGATTGCAGTGAGATAAATTTTCTTCGTTAGCACCCACGTTGGCCTACACATTCTTAAACAATTCTATAATAACTATTTCGAAACCCAGTATTATATACGATACTGGAGTTCGGTGTTCAGCAAATGATAAAAGTTAAGTATGGAAAGTTTGTTTTTTGTACATCCAAGATTCTTCGGGAATTATATAGATAGATGAAACCGCTTCTTTGTCCATTAATTTTTTGCCTCGGTCCTGAAGGAAGAAAATGTTGGACAAAAAAGCTAGATTGCAAGAAATATGGTTAAAATCGACAATATGTATTACGATAGTATTTCCTTCACTTTTCAAAAAGCGGAGGAATTACGAAAACATATGACCAAAGCTGAGATTATTTTATGGGAAGAACTCCGAAATAAAAAGTTATTGGACTTGAAATTTCGAAGACAACATCCAATTAGCCGCTTTATTGCTGATTTTTACTGTCATAAATATAAGCTGGTTATAGAACTTGATGGAGAAATTCATCTCAAAAAGGATGTTGCCATAAATGACAAAAATCGAGAAGAAGAAATTAAAAATCTGGGAATTAATATTTTACGTTTCAAAAACAATGAGGTGATAAACAATCTTGAAAGTGTTTTGCAACAAATATCTAATTTCTGTATTGCACAGTAGCAAACCGATTTGTCGGGAAATCATCCTTTAGGACAGAGGTAAAATTTGCCGACAAATCGGTTTGCGGTCAAAAACAATATGGATTTCTGAGAAGAGAACTTTCTATACATCGGCTAAGCAAAGTTTTCAAACTTCGCTTTCTAATCACTCCCATTTCATTTTTTCAAACAAAACCAAAAAAACTATTCCTACATTTGTTTTGTGAATACTTAAATTGGAACATACAAATGTGAGCTGGGAAATAAATATTTAGGACATGTGGATTGCAAATTCGCACGAGCTGGGAGATAGCTAATGATCGGTTGAAAAGCAAGAAAAACCTTTAATAAAATGATGAAGTCTAAATTAATAATTATAGCATTGTATTGTATTATCATTAATTCAAACTCTCAAAAAACAGGCAGAAAATACTTTTCCTATCCTGACAGAATATTAGAAATACAAATAAACGACACCTACATATTATGGAGAAATACAATAGTAGTAAATGATATGGTTGAAAAATCAGATACTTTATATTATACAAAAAAGGGTGATACATTATTTATTAAAGAAAAAACTATTTATGGCAATCAAAATCAAATTATCATAAAAAAAAGGAAATACCTTGACTACATCCGCTATAATGAAAAAGAATATATAGATAATAATTGTTGTGGCATTTTATTTAAGAAAAATAATCTTTTTTTTAAGAACAAAAGAAAACAAATAATTAGTACAACTAACCGAGAAACCTACAATAGAATATTAGAGTTGCATTGCCGTTTAAAAAGGTTAGAAATATTTGGTAAAGCTTGTAAAAATTCCTTACCACCATTGTTATATGAACATTTTTAATTTGCAAAACAAAAAAGTCCTGCTAGCTCGGATTTGTATTCCGTATGGATATTTCGGTGATATTGATATTCTAAAAATAAACTTTATCAATCCCAGCTAGCGAGGATTTGCAATCCGTGCGTCTATCAATACCAAATTAACATTAATTCTAATGAATAATTTTTATTTTTGCTAAATGTCTGACAAATATAAAATATATGAACCTGATAGAGCATATTATATCACCATGACAACAGTTGGTTGGGTAGATATTTTTACTCATAAAAACCATAAAATTTATTAGAAAACATTTTAGAAATGCCTCAATTGAAGACTTATGCGTAAATCTTTGTATTCTGTCTTTTATGGATGCACGGATTGCAAATCCGTGCTAGCAGGGGGGGAAATCAGTTCGTTCATACGAACAAATTATTGATAAACATAAAAAAGGAAATTAATGATGAAGAAGAAAGTTATTTATTTTGCGCTATTCACTATTTTTGGCTCATTAACATATTGTCAAGATATTAATCAAAAAATAGATACAAGTTTTTACGGAATATACTCAGAGTTTCCTCATTCTTGTAATAGATATTTTATTAATAGTCGAAAACTGATTATAAACTCTGGCAATTTTTGGCAGCATTGTGTATATAACAGGAATCTTGACACTCTACTCCTTTCTATTGATACTAGTTATCATTCTTTTGATGATTGGATTTTAAACTATAAATTTTGTATATTAAGAGAGAGAAATATCATAGTTCATTGGTATGACTGCAATGAATCAGAGGTTATAGATAAATTGTATAGATTAAATTTTTGGTTAAAACTTAGAACTAGAATTTATAATATTTTTCATAGAAAAAGATACTATTTGTGATAATCCATCAAGTCGTGAAAGAGTTTTCTCTCCACTGCACGTTCTAAGACAATTCTATAACAACCATTTCGAAAATCCGAAATAAGCTGAATGTTAGCAAGTTGTCAATAAATAGTTATATTGTAAATCTACAGTTCTAAATCAGGGCAAATTTTGATATACTGTTTAATCTTTGGATAATGTTTTTGAGATTTTGTTTTTTTATCCCAGCTAGCGAGGATTTGCAATCCGTGCATCTATCAATACTAAATTAACATTAATTCTAATGAATAATTTCTATCTATGCTAAAGTCTGGCAAATATAAATCCCCACGAGCTAGGATTTAAAAGCTTAAGATTGCACTGAAAACAGGCATTGGCATTTTATTAATATTGTACTTATTGCCTTTTGCAAGTCCCAATAAACCGTGAGGATTGATGTTAAAATTTAAGGCGAAATCTTTAGTTTCGACATGGGCTTTTTTCGAATAGTAATTTGTCATCAAAGCAAAGCCTCCCACTGCCCCCAAAGCACTTGTTGTAATAAACAATTTGTACGAATCATCTGAATCTGAGGAAATAAGGTAACCTGTACCTAAACCTATCAATCCGCCAGCTAATTCACTCAAACTTATAAGTACACCTTGTCCGGTAGTAAAATCATGTCCTTTTGTTAGTGCATGTCCAATTGCTATTCCTCCAATTGAGCCGAAGGTAAGCGCTGCTGTATATGATTTTTCATTATTCGGCTCTGCAATTATAGCTGCTGTTAATGAAACATAGGCTCCCAGTGTACCAGCACTCCTAAGTACATAGGCATCTCCCTTAGTGTAAGATTGATTTCCGGCCAGTAAAACACCTGAGGTGATTCCTGCTGCCGAACCCAGCAGAATGCTAGCGGACAATTTACTGACATTAAAATCATCAAAAAAACCGGTAATATGTGCTGTTCCTAATCCAATTACAATTCCGAAATCTCCCATTACACCTATTGCTGAAGCCGATCCAGCAGTCATTTTAGTTCGATCGGCCCAGACATACCCACCTATTCCTTCTGCAAGGCTGGCAAGCATTCCCATCGCAAGTACAGCCTGTTCGCTGGCATTTTCATCAAATAATAATGTCAGAAATACTCCATGCCCTATACCTCTTGACTGGCCATATATGCTCAAGCTTGCATCTGCATCTGTTACTCTAATTTTCTTTGTCAAAGCAAAGGGTATGTAAAATCCTGCTCCACTGGTCAACATATATAATCCTACAAAGGCTTTGTTGTTTTCTATTTGTAATACATTTGGAACGGTCCAACCATAATATCCAAGGCTATGGATACTTGTGCTTATGAGCAATTTGGTCCGTCCTTCTTGGTTAATTGCTATTTCTGGTGCCTGTTGCTGTATGCTGGCAGTTACCATTTTTCTGAAATCCTGAACTTGTTCTTGTAAAAGAGGTTTTCTGATTTTTAACAGTTTATCGGCAGGCTGATATAATATTTCCAACACATAAGTAGTATCAGAACTTTGAAACAGTCTTGCTTCTATCATCCCTTTGTATTCTGAAAAAAGTCTAATCTTCTTCTCAAGTTTCGAGTCAATTAATTCCACTTTTCCTTCTTCATCCATAGAAACCTGAATTTCCTGCGCTTTTATTGTAAAAGCTGCCAGAAAAACGATTGCAAACAATAATATTTTCATATCCATAGCTTTATTTATTATTTAAAAAAAAATTAAGACAAATTTATAAAAAAATTAACAAGGAGTAATCTTACGAATCATTTCGGCAAGTAGTTCAAATTAATATGTTGCACCGGTTTTTCTTACCTTTGTACAAGATATAAAAACTGAAAGGCATACCTTCATGAATAGCATTTTTATGACAGTAACATTTGTGATAGGAACAATTTTGGTGATGCTTGTTAGGTTTTTAAGCGATAAGTTTGGATTGATTTTTACATTTAAAATGTCAGCTATTGCTGCGATTTTATCTATATTTTTTGTTTTTAAGCTTCCGAAAGGATTGTATCCCCGCTAAACGAAAATTGCATCTTCGCTTTCAATCCTTTGTAGAACAACATTTACAATGAAATAAAACAATATAATATCCGCTTCACACCAACGGAATTGATGGTAAATATAATAAACCATTAATAGTTAGAAATATTTCAAGAATAAATTATTGAATAATTATTATCGTATAAAAGCCGAATGCTTTCAAAAAGAACCTAAAATCCGCCAGGATTTAATTTAGTGTAAATAAATCAGAAAATTAGACATTTTATCACAACACTGTAAAGTGATTAAAAAATTAGTGAAATTCGCGTAATTCGTGGATAAGGAGAATCCGTTTGCGGATTTAAGGAAGAAATACTTATTTTGCCAAGTGAAAAATATAATATATGAAAATAGCAATTATTGGAGTAACAGGACTTGTTGGGAGTGTAATGTTAAAAGTTCTTGAGCAGAGAAACTTTCCAGTAGGTAAATTAATTTTAGCAGCTTCGGAAAAATCTATCGGCAGGGAAATGGTTTTTAAGAATGAAAAAATTAGAGTTTGCTCAATTGATGAAGCAATTTTGCAGAAACCCAAGATTGCTTTATTTTCGGCAGGAGCCAAAGTTTCGCGACATTATGCTCCGAAATTTGCTGCCAGCGAAACCGTAGTTATCGACAATTCCTCGGCTTGGCGAATGGACCCCAAAATAAAACTTATTGTTCCTGAAATAAATGCTCATCTGTTAGCAAAATCAGACAAAATAATTGCAAACCCAAATTGCTCAACAATTCAATTGCTTGTCCCACTTTTAGCTTTGCACAAGCAATATTCGATTCGGCGAATTGTAGTTTCCACCTATCAATCGGTGAGCGGAACCGGTGCCTCGGCTCTCAAACAATTAGAAAGTGAAAGGAAGAATATTGATGTAGAAAAGACTTACCCTCATCAAATTTATAAAAATTGCCTTCCTCACTGCGATGATTTTACCGAAAACTTTTATACGAAAGAGGAAAATAAATTGGTGAACGAAACCCAAAAAATACTTGATCCAAATATAAGGATTACTGCAACAGCGGTGCGAGTACCAGTAGTTGGCGGGCATTCCGAATCTGTGAACGTAGAGTTTGAAAACGATTTTGAAATTTTAGAACTAAAACAAATTTTGCAAAATACGCCAGGTGTAAGTGTGATGGATGAGCCAGAAAAAAATATTTATCCAATGCCAATTTTAGCAGAAGGTAAAGACGAGATTTTTGTGGGAAGAATAAGGCGGGATTTTTCGCAGGATAATTCATTGAATTTGTGGATAGTAGCTGACAATTTAAGAAAAGGTGCTGCAACAAACGCCATACAAATTGCCGAACATTTGATTGAAAATGTGCTGTGAAAGTTTAGGATTTCGATAAAAAAGAGAAAAAATGATTGTTTATAAGTTTGGAGGGGCTTCTGTAAAAAATGTAGAATCTGTAGTAGGTTTGAAAAATATTGTAGAAGCCTGCAATGAAGATTTGGTAGTTGTGATTTCAGCAATGAACAAAACGACCAATGCCCTTGAAGAATTGGTTGAAAAGTATTTGAAGAATGATGCAAATTTCAATGAAAAATTTGATGATATTATAGATTATCACATGAAAATTGTAGATGGCTTATTTCCTGAAAATCACCCAATAAAAGATGAAATATTAGAAATTTCGGAAAAGCTATTAAATTTAATTTCCAAACCTACACCTACCGATTATAATTTTGCATATGATCAAATAGTATCTTTTGGCGAAATATTTTCAACGAAAATTGTTAGCGAATATTTGAAGATATTTTTCCCATGCGAATATGTCGATATCAAAACATGTTTAAGGACAGATAATTGCTATGGCGAAGCCAATGTTTTGTGGGAAAAATCGGAAAATCCTATCAAAGATAAATTCAATTTTTCCAATTCAAAAGTTTGTGTAACACAGGGATTTATTGCCTCCGATGGCGAAAATTCCACCACACTTGGTAGAGAAGGCTCAGATTATACTGCCTCAATTTTGGCAAACATTCTTGATGCAGAAAAAATGGTGGTCTGGAAAGATGTTCCAGGAATTTTAAATGCTGATCCAAAATGGTTTGATACTACCGAAAAACTAAGTCATATTTCCTATAAAGAAGCCATTGAGCTTGCATATTACGGGGCAACCATAATTCACCCAAAAACAATAAAACCTCTGCAAAACAAGAATATTCCACTTTTTGTAAATTCATTTTTATCACCACAAGAAACCGGAACAATTATAGATAATCGCTCAGAAGAAGATTCCTTGATTCCATCATTTATTTTTAGAATAGACCAGGTTCTGATTTCAATTTCGTCGCGAGATTTTTCTTTTGTTGTTGAAGAAAACCTGAGCGAAATTTTCAGAACTTTTGCTGATGCTAATATCAAAATCAATTTGATGGAAAATTCTGCAATTAGTTTTTCTGTTTGCATTGACAATGATTTAACTAAAGTTGAAAAATTAATAAATATCTTAAAAGAAGAATACAAAGTTTTGTACAACGAAAATGTCGAATTAATAACTATTCGATATTACAATCAAGACACAATAAACAGAGTTCTTCATGAAAAAACTATCTTAATTGAACAAAGAAGCCGATTTTCTGCCCGTTTTGTTGTGAAACCGGCAGATTTGAATTAGAAAGTTCTCATCTAAAGTTTTAACTTTGTTATGAATTAATTTGGGAATTATTAAAACAAAATTGATTTTTTTCTTGAAGGAGTATGTATTAATGTTATGAAAACTCAATAAAACAATATGAAAATAAATAAAACAATACGATTATTAGTTTTAGTAACATTCAGTTTCAATTTGTCGGCTCAAACAATTGATGACTTAAATTTTGGAACAGATTCTACTTTGGAAATCGTTTCATGGAATATCGAATGGTTTCCAAAAAACGGTCAGACAACAATCGATTATGTCAGGCATATAATTGAAGCTCTTGATGTGGATATTTTGGCATTGCAGGAAATTAATGAAGAAACCGAATTCAATCAATTAGTTGATAATCTTACAGGATATGACGGACATTTTGAAAATAGCGAATACTCGGGGCTGGCATATATTTACAAACCCGACAAAATTGAGGTTTTAAGCATTCACGAAATATTGTTTACATCGGAATATTGGCGGCCATTTCCGAGACCTCCTCTAATTATGGAAATAAATTATTCAGGTGAGAATTTTATTTTAATAAACAATCACCTGAAATGTTGCGGCGACGAAATTCTTGACCTTACAGATCCTTGGGACGAGGAAACTCGCCGCTTCGATGCTTGCAATTTGTTGAAGCAATACATCGATTATTATTTTGAGCATGACAATGTTATTTTGCTGGGCGATTTGAACGACGAAATTGCAGAAAGTCAGGAAAATAATGTGTTTCAAGCATTGATTGACGATACAACAAACTATTTTTTTGCTGATATGGAAATTGCTCAGGGGAACATTTCTGAATGGTCTTATCCTTCATGGCCTTCACATATCGACCATATTTTGATTTCCAATGAACTTTTTGATGAATTCAATAATGAGTATTCTGATATTCAAACAATTAAAGTTGATGATTTTCTGGCAGGCGGTTTTTCCGAATATGATAGTTATATTTCCGATCATCGCCCAGTAGGACTAAAATTGAAAACAAATTCGAATGTTGGATTCAACAATTTGGTTTCTCACGAAGAGAAATTCATAAATTATCCTAATCCATTTAAAACCAGCACAAAAATCCTTTTTAGTCCCGCTATCGAAAATGCAGAAATTGAAATATATAATTTTGCCAATCAGAAAATTGCTGATTTCGAAATTGCTAAAAATCAATCTTCAGTAGTTTGGAATGCAAAGAATTTCCAAAATGGAATATATTTTGCAAAACTAATTGTAAATGAGGAAGCTACCCAAGTCAGAAAAATGATTTTACTTAAATAAAACTAATAGCCATGAAAACAAAACTTAAACTTTTAAGCTTGCCAACTCTGATTTTTATAATAGTAATTTGTTCATTTTCAGGGCAAGCACAAATTCCCAATCCCGCCCTTGTTGGTTATTTCCATAATTGGAACATTTCCGGTGCTCCTTATATTGATTTAGACCAGATTGACAGCAGATATAATATTATTGAAGTGGCATTTGCAACGCCTCAAGTCGGAACTTATTACGACATGGAATTTGCACCCAGTCAGGTTTCGCAATCGCAATTTATTTCACAAATTCAGACAATTCAAAATCAGGGGAAGAAAGTTCTGATAAGCATTGGCGGAGCAACAGCTTACGTAAAATTGAACAATCTGACTGAGCGCGATACATTCATTAGCACAATGAACAACATAATAAATACCTACGGATTCGATGGAATTGATATTGATTTGGAAGGAAGTTCAATTTATGTTACAGGAGGTACTATTAACTCTCCAATAGACGCACACTTGATAAATCTAATAGATGCAATTAAGCAAATAATGCTTGACTACCATATTTTAAATGGCAAAAAACTATTGCTAACAATGGCTCCGGAGACAGCCTATGTACAGGGCGGGCAGTCTGCTTTCGGAAGTATTTGGGGTGCTTATCTTCCAGTTATTCATGCCCTAAGAGATTCTATTGATATTCTTCAGGTGCAGTTGTACAATACAGGTTCAATGTTGGGAATCGATGGAAATCTGTATGGCCAAAGTACTGGAGATTTTATTGTGGCTATGACGGAAGCAGTAATTCAGGGATTTAACACTCAAGGTGGACAATTTACTGGGCTTCCAGCAAGCAAAGTAGCCGTTGCACTACCGGCTTGTCCATCAGCGGCGGGCGGTGGTTATACAAACTCAAATGTTGTGGAAAATGCAATAAATTATTTGATGGGAAATGGAACGCAAGTAGGGGCATATTCTCTGCAAAACTCTGCAGGTTATCCCGATCTTGCAGGAATGATGACTTGGTCGGTAAATTGGGATGCGGCAAGTAATTGTGGCGGTTCGTATCAATATGCCCAGATTTTTGATAACATTTTTGGAGGAACGGTTGGCTCAAATGAAATGGGAATTGATAATATCAAAATTTATCCAAATCCGGCTGAAGATATTGTCAATGTTTTGACTAACAATACTTGTGAAAAAACATATGTTGAAATAATTAATCTTGATGGAAAAATATTATTTATGCAGGCTTATAATTTTCAATCTGAAATTGCTTTGGATATTTCATCCTTGCAAAAAGGAGTGTTTTGTTTAAGAATATCTACAGATTATGAAATTAATCAATTTAAGCTGATTAAATATTAGAATTGATACTTAATTTATTTTCCCGCAGAAAAAAATCAACAAAAATCTGTGTAATTTATGGGAGAAAAAAAGTGAAGCCTCCTTCCAAAATCAATACATAAAATTCATTTTGGATTTTTTTCGCCAGCCAGCCTGATTTTCATATTTTACGAAAAATATCTTTATGTCAGCTTGATTAGCATAATCTACAAAATAGATTTTTTTTTCAGCCTGATTTGCGTATTTTGTAAAAAACCATTTACCGTTGTTTTTTCCTGCTTGATTTTGGTATTTTACTTTGTAAACTTTCAGGTCGGCTTGGTTTTCATATTCCACCACATAAACTTTTACATCTGCTTGATTTGCATAGTCAACTGAAAATACTTTTTGAGATTTAGCAACACTTATTATTGCTAATATTCCTAAAATCAGAAATGTTATTTTTTTTATTTTCATAGTTTAATAATTAATACTCATAAGAACTTCCTTGCAGTCAACGAAATTAAAAATATTCCTGCATAAATCAAAATCCCAATAATTGAAATTATCCGAGAATAATTATTGTTGAATTTTTGTTTTCGAACAATCAACAATGATAAAATAATACCTCCAGCAGAAAGTAAGATTGCAATTGTTCCAATATATGGAGAAAGTATTGATAAAAATCCATCATTTAGCAAATCTGGGTTTTGCTTTATTTGCTGTGCCGAATCTACGCCAATTGGGTCTGATATTGCAAATTTCCAGTAAGGGATTCGTGATGTGGTTTTAAAAATTGTCTTCAGTAAGTGCATGCTTGCTGTTATTGGCAAAATTGCAATTACAAGTTGTGTGAGCGAATTTTTGAAAGTTTCTTTTGCAAAAACTTTTTTTAATAGCACCAGAATTGTGTAGAAAAAAGTTGGAAAAACGAAAAACAATACAAAGGCTTTTACTGTTCCTTTATAATTTCCTTCGACACCTGAAAATTGGTTAATCCAGTCTGGAAAAGCCATTAAGAAACTTTTTGTAACTTTCCATTCCGATAGAATCTCATATACAACAAAACCACTTAAAATAATAAAAAACGAAATTTCTGCCCAGGAAAGTTTTATTTCTGTAAATAAATCGGCTGCAAATTTTCGTTTTTGAATGGCAATATTATTTCTCGTGCAAGATTTATGGCATTGACCACATAAAATACAATCCCTATTATCAGAAATATTTGCTGGATAAAGCTCAGAAGTGCACGACCGGCCAACAAACTTGTAATGATTGTTTTTGCTGATGCAATCTTTGCTACTACAATTCTTGCAAATTTTTACCTCTTTAACCCTTAGTTTCTTGAATGAAAGCAGTGAATATAATCCCAGCAAATGTCCAATCGGGCAAACATATGTACAAAATGTTCTTTTTTCCCAAATATATCCAATCGCTATTGCAGCAAAAAATAGAATAAGCAGATAGATTGCCATAACATGCGGAATGCGATGAATTGCTAAGGTGTGAATCCCAACTATTAAAATTAGTATATAAAACAGAGTAATTATCCAACCCGATTTTAAAAGATTGTTTGGTTTTTTTCTTAATCCAATTTTTCCGAAAAAAGAAGTAATCAATTCCATTGGGCAAATGGAGCACCAAAACCTACCGAAAAGTATAGCTGAGACAATAATTAATGGCCACCAATAAGACCAAACTATAAGAGTAGAAATATTCGTGTTTCGTAGGATTTTTACAAAATTTTTATCATCGTTTGTAATCCCGAATGCCCCTAAAATTAAGAGTGCAAAAACTAACAATGTTAGGATTTGCAATGCAACTAAAAAGAAGCTTTTTTTGAATAATTTGTTTATCATGTTTTCAAAAATACTTACGAATATTTTATCCAATTCTCTAAAATCTCTTTTCCATATTCTGTCATAATTGATTCCGGATGAAATTGTAAACCTTTTATATTTAATGTTTTATGACTAATCCCCATTATTCTATTGTCTTCATCTATAGCTGTGATTTTTAGTTCGTCAGGAAAATTTCGATCATTAGCAGCCCAGGAATGATATCTGCCCGACAAAAATTTCTCAGGAATTTCTCTAAACAAAATTTCCTTTTTGTCTATTACAATTGTATTTTTTTGAATTCCATGATCAGGTTCTTTAAGATTTTTAAGTTTTGCACCAAAATATTCGGCAATTGCCTGATGTCCAAGGCATATACCAAGAATTGGTTTTAATGACGAATACATTTCTATAATTTGGTTTAACTTTTCTAAGTCTGAAGGCAATCCGGGTCCCGGAGATAAAATTATTCTATCATATTGTTCGAGACTATCTATCTGAACAAGATTATATCGCACAACTTGAATTTCATCAGCAAATTGCTCCAGAATATGAACCAAATTGTATGTGAATGAATCGAAATTGTCAATTAGAGCTATGTTCATGTGATGTGCTACAACAGTTTTGCTTAAACTGAAATTATTATTTAAAACTGAAAGCAATTAATTCGAAATTGATTATTACAGTGTATATTAACTGGCATTTTTCAATATATTCAAGAATGACACCAGCATAAATTATATATTCAAGTCTATAATTTCAATTTCAGAAATATTTTAAAATCGTCAAAGTTGATGGTTGCAATCTTCTTGATATTATTATGAAAGAAAATTGAAACAATCTCAATATCGTACACTTTATTCCCTTTTGGTTGATCGCTTTTTAATTCTTTCCTTAAATGGCATATTTGTAGTATATACAAAACTTATTGTCCCCCAAGTTGTTTCATAGTTTTCATATGGCTTATTACCATTCTCATCAACATAATTTGTATTAAAAAGATTATATAACTTATGTCTGTAAACTATTGAAAATGAGTTAAGGTAACCGTCTTTTTTTCGATCAATTCCTATGCCTATACGCATATCAAGACCTTTACTATTTAGATTATTAATATCCTCATTTACAGTTTTTGGATATTTCCATATTTGTTTGAAGATGTCAAATGTTCCAACTTTTTGCCTATATCTTATACCAATGTCATATGAGCAGCCTATCAATACAGTTGGTCTAATTTGTTTCTTATTATATTTGCCAAGTTTTATTTTTAAATCAAGTGTTGGACTTATTCCTGTAATTGTATGTAAAGTGGCACTACTACTATTCAAATTATGAACTAAAAAGGCATTATTTCTAATAGGAATTTGAAATCTAAAATCAATAGGGAAATTTTCGTTCGTCATTACTAAAGTAGGACCGAATGCAAAATTTCGAGGTTGGAATCTTAAAAGTGGAAAAAAAGGAAAAGTAAGATCTATTTCGTCATCCCCATCAAATAATTTTGTATTAACGCCAAAAGCAGCATCGTCATTATCAATTAACTTGAAATCAAAATTCGTTTTCTTCTGAGCAAATAGGCTTGTTCCTATTATAAAAAAAACAATAATTGTGATTAATTCTTTTTTCATTTGATTCATACACTTTGTTTTTATTGCTTACAATTCCAGATAAGCTGTTTCAAATAATTTGAAATAAAAAAAGCGTGGAACTGCAACATATGGCTTAGAGTTTCTGGGAAACCTGTGAATGCAAATAAGTTGAGTCCAAACCTTTTGGTGCGAACATCATTACTTACTCTCTTGCATTCACTAAAAAAAATATAGATTTCTAAGACAAGTAAAAAGTTGACGCTGTTTTTAATATTTTATGTTAATAATTCACATTAATCATATGCAAAATCTCTTAAATTTATATTATCTATTTGCAAGTTGATATCAACACTTCCTGAATAATTCCAAGTTCGAGCTTCTTCTTTTGTATTTTTTGTTGATTGAGATTTTACGATCATGTCATTAAATTCATCTGTTTTATGCCTTAAACTATGTAACCAATTTAGTAAATCTAATATGTAGTCGGAGTTTAATTGTTTTTTATCAATCGTAATTACAAACTGTTTTTTTTTTCTTTTATATCTAATGGATTATTTTTCATAATACTTTTATTCTTGCTTTTTGAATTTCTCCTAATACTTGTTCTAAAAATTCATGATAATCAATATTTCTAACAATATTGCTCATTTACTGCATTTTATAATTATGAAACAGTAGTTTCAGTTTTACTGCGTTCAGTATTTTTGAATTGTGAAACAATTGTTTCAGTTTCTTCTTTAATCTGCTCAAATTTAACAAAATAATAAAGCTTATTAATGCACTAAATTGAAGTTGCAATAACAAAATCAATTAACAACCAATATGTCGAGAAATCACCAATCTTTGAATTTCTGATGTTCCTTCACCAATTTGTAGAAGTCGTTGGTCGCGATACAATCTTTCTATGTCGTAATCTTTCATCAAGCCATAGCCACCGTGAATTTGAACTGCTTCGTCGGCTACTTGTTTGGCAATTTCGGAGCAATAAAGTTTGCACATTGCACCTTCTTTTGCAAACGCTAAATTATTGTCTTTCAGCCAACATGCTTTATAGAGAAGTGTTCTGGCAAGTTCAATTTTTGTTGCCATATCTGCCAATTTGAAAGCATTTATTTGAAATTTTGAAATAGCTTTCCCGAATTGTTTTCTTTCCTTGGAATACTGCAATGCCAATTCGAAGGCTCCTTGAGCCAGGCCAAGGCCAATTGCTGCAATCGACAATCTGCCATTGTCTAAGGTGCTGAGCATAATTTTTGAGCCTTCTCCAATTTTTCCAAGCAAATTTTCTTTTGGAACTTTGCAATCGTCGAAATACAATTCGGCGGTATCGGAGGCTCGCCACATCATTTTTCCGTGCATTTGCGCTGTGGTGAAACCTTCAGTCCCTATATCGACAAGAATTGTTGAAAATATTTTTTTGCCATCAACTATATCGGTAACAGCCTGAACTGATGAGCCAAGCGACAATTCCGATGAGCCATTTGTAATGAATATTTTACTTCCATTAATTGTCCATTCACCGTTTTCGAGTTTGGCCTTGGTTTTTGTTCCTCGAGAATCTGAGCCGGCATCGGGTTCGGTCAGCCCAAAACCCCACAAATGATTGCCTGTACAAAGTTTTGGCAAATATTTCATTTTTTGCTCTTCACTGCCAAAATAATATATTGGTCCTATTCCGAGAGAATTGTGGGCTGCAAGTGTTGCTGCTTGCGAACTGTCAATACGTGCCATTTCTTCAACAGCAATTATGTATGATAAGGTATCCATACCTCCGCCGTCATACTTTTCTGGTAAATACATTCCGAATAAACCCAATTCACCAATTTTTTTGGTAAGCTCAATAGAAAATTCTCCTTTCTCGTCCAAATCTTTGGCAAGTGGTTTTACTTCTCGTTCAGCAAAATCTCTAACTGTCTCTCTAATAAGCTTATGCTCTTCACTTAAATTAAAATCCATTTTGTTGTTTTTGTTTTTTGTTTCAAAATTTTGAGGGTAATAATAGCTAAAAATTCTAAATTAGTAAAGGATAAAAATCAAAGTTTGAAAAATTAAACGCAAAATTTATCCTTTTTACAATACTCAATTATTTTGTCTGCCAGAATTTCTGACAGCTTATAGTTCGATTCGTGGGTCAGTCCGGCAATATGTGGGCTTAATATTACATTTTCAACGGAAGTTAAATATTTCAATTCTTCCTGATTTTCAGAATTGTACAATTCCTCGAAAGTGATTTTTTCATATTCAAGAACATCAAGACATGCTCCGGAAACTTTCCCTGTCTTAAGATTTCCTACTAAATCGGAAGTTTTTACAATTTTCCCTCGAGAAGTGTTTATCAAAAAGATTTTTTTCTTAAATTTTTTCAAAAAATCATCATTAATCAGGTATTCGGTTTCCTGAGTTAGTGGAATATGCAAACTTAAAATATCGGCATATCTGAAAATTTCGTCTATAGATTTTTCTTTTGCAAAATCATCTGAAAAGCCAAATTTATATTTATCGTATGCAAAAACCTGCACTCCAAAACTGCTCAATCGTTTTGCTAAAGCCGAGCCTACATTTCCGTAGCCAATAATTCCAATTGTTTTGCCCATCAACTCGATTCCACGGTTGGCTTCTCTTTGCCAAATTCCATTTTTTATTTGATGAAATGCAGGAACAATATTATTCAAAACAGACAAAAGCATTCCGATTGCCTGCTCTGCCACCGAATTGCAATTGCCTTCAGGCGAATTAAAGCATTTTATATTTAGTCCTTCTGCAAATTTTACATCAATATTTTCTAAACCAGAACCTACTCTGCCAATGAATTTTAGCTTTTTCGCTTCGTGCAAAATTTGCTTGTCTATTTTTGTTTTGCTCCTAACTATCAGTCCGTCAAAATCCCGTATAGTTTTTAGAATTTCTTCTCTTTTAATTTTGGGATTATATTCACAGGAGTAGCCAAAGTTTGTGAATTTTTCTATTAAAATATTGTGAATTTCGTCTATTATTATGATTCTCATAAATTAATTTTTCAACTCTATTTAAGATTTTCTGGACTTTGGGATAGAAACAGTAAACTTGCTGCCCACATTCGGCTGACTTTCTACCTGTATTTTCCCATTATTTTTTGTAATAAATTCTTTGCATAAAATTAAACCCAAGCCTGTACCTTTTTCTTTCGATTTGCCGATGGAAGAATTTTTAACCTCAATTTTAAACAGTTTTTGAAGGTCTTGCTGGCTCATCCCAATACCCGTATCTTCAATCGAAATCAGGTTAAATTCGTTATTTTCTTTAATAAAAATTGAAATATTTCCGTTATCAGGAGTAAATTTTATCGCATTCGACAAAATATTTCTGAAAACCGTAGCAATCATATTTCTATCGGCAAAACTAATATGAGTTTTGGTTAAATGTTTACTCAAAGTAAGGTTTTTCTTTTCTAAGTTAAGTTGTAATAGAGAACAAGTGTCTGAAATAACTTCATTAATGCTTATTTCAGACGGATTGAAAGGCATGGTTCCTCTTTGAGAAATTGACCAATGCAGCAAATTTTCGAGAAGATTGTGAGTTAGGTTCGCCGAATTGTTAATCGTATTAATAATTTTGATTTTATGTTCGTCGGATAGTTCAGAATAATTGTTTGCAAGAAGTTCAGAGACCGACAATAGTGTCCCGAACGGGTTTTTCAAATCGTGGGCAATTATCGAAAAAAACTTGTCTTTTGTTGCAATCAGAATTTCGAGTTCTTGCTTTTTTTCCGACAAAAGTTTGTTAGTTCGCTTTTTAAGTAAATATCTGTTGAATGTAATAATCGCAATTATTAGAATTAATAAAGTGCTCAAAATCAGGAAATTTCGATAGTGTTTCTGAATTTGGCTTTCCTTCCGGAGAAGCTCATTTTCTTTTTCTTTTTTCTGAGTATCGTACTTTACCTGCATATCGGCAATTTTTTTCGAGCTTTCAATTGTAAATAAACTGTCCTTTTTTGCAGTGAAAAGTTTGTGATATTTCAGAGCTAATTCAAATTCTTTGGCATCATTATACAGCACAGAAAAATAATAATATATTTTGTAAATATTTTCGGGAGAATTGGTTTCTTTTGCGTAGAGTAAGGCAGTGTCAAGATACTGCACAGATTTCTCAAATTCATTTTTCATGTAGTACAACTGGGCAATATTGCATATCAGTTTTGAAATTCCTCTTGTAAATCCAAGGTTTTTTTTAATTTCATACGATTTTGAAAAGTACTTCAGAGCATTTTCTTCATCGTTCATTGCCGAATAGATAACCGCAATATTTCCGTACGAACCTGAGGTATAAAACGGATCGTTCATTAGTATGAAATAATCGTTTGCTTTGAGGTAATATTTCAATGCCTCAGGATTGTTTCCAATGTTTTTATATACATTTCCAATATTGTTGTAACAAGCTGCAATTCCGATAGTATCGCCATTTTGGATAGAGAATTCTAACGAAAGTTGGAAATTCTCAATTGCGAGTTCGTTTTTATACAACTGGCAATAATAATTACCCAAATTGTTGTATGCAACCTGAATTTGTCCATTGTCTGAAACCGATTTTGCAATTGTTAAGGATTTTTTTAAATATTCTTCGGCAAGCTCAAAATTTTTCAAAAACTTATAAACTTCGCTTAAATTATTGTAAGAATTTGTAACTCCGGCTTTATCGTCTATTTCTTCATTAATTTCCAGTGCTTTCAGATAGAATTTTATCGCATCTTCGTATTCATTCAAATTATAATATCCATCGCCAATATTATTGTATGCAATAATTTCGCCCTTTTTGTTTTCTAATTTTTGCGATATCTTCAAGGCTTCTTTTGCATATTCTATCATTTGTGTAGGCTTCATCAAAGAAAATCTTTGAGAAAAACTATTCAAAAGTTCTAACTTTTCCTTATCGGACAATTCATCAGATTTTGTTTCCAAAATATTGGAATTTATGCTGTCGGTATTAGCAGTTTTTTGAGCTATAGAGAATTGACAAAAAAATATGAAAAATGCTATAACTAAATATTTTAGAAAATTATTTATCATTTATTTCATTTTTTTTAGCTACGAAATTAAACAATTAGCACCAAAAACAGAACTTTATTTCTACATTTACATTTTGGAAGTATGAAATAGAATAAAAATAGTTTAACAGTTTTGTAATATTTTGAAAATTAAAACTATGAAACAATGGTATGAAGAGCTTTTTGAGAATTACGGAAAGAAATACGATAAAGAAAGTTTCACTCAGGGAACGATTGGCGAATGCGATTTTATTGAGAAGGAAATTGGAAATAAATCGGCAAATATTTTGGACATAGGCTGCGGTACAGGGCGGCATTCCATAGAATTATCGAAACGTGGATTTCGCATGACGGGGATAGATTTGTCGGAATCGCAACTCAGGCGCGCAAAATTCAAGGCTGGGGAACAAAATCAGAGTATCGATTTTCAAAAACATGATGCCAGAAATCTTCCTTTCGAGAGCGAATTTGATGCAGCAATTATGATTTGCGAGGGAGGATTTCCATTGATGGAAACTGACGAGATGAATTTTCAAATTCTAAGCAATGCAGCTAAAGCCTTGAAACAAAATGGGAAATTGATTTTTACAACTTTAAATGGTTTATTTCCGCTTTTCCATTCTGTGAAAGATTTTCTGGCTTCCGAATCTGAGGAAGGAAATGCTACCTACAATAAAAACTCTTTCGATTTGATGACTTTTCGCGACCATAATCTTACCAAATTTTCTGACGACGATGGCCTGGAAAAAGAATTGAAATGCAATGAAAGATTCTATGTACCACCCGAAATAACCTGGCTACTGAAATCTGTCGGTTTTAAAACAATTGGTATTTTCGGTGCACGACTTGGAGCGTTTTCGAGAAAGCATAAACTTACTACCAACGATTTTGAAATGTTAGTTGTAGCCGAAAAAGGACACTGACGCACCATTTGTTTGCGAATTTGAATCATGCCAAAACTGTTAAACATAATTTTATATTAATAGTCGTATTTAATCAAAGTAATCATTATTAAGAATAAATTCGTAGTACAATTTGTGTATAGTACAGATTATGTACTATATATTTATAATAGATAAATAATATATATACGTAGTACGCAACAAGTACTATACAGTTATAGTACTATTGTAAAAAGCAGTAATACAGCTTTATATGAAACCTAAAAAAACTATATATAAATATAATTATATATGTACTATACTTGTAATGTATTAAATGAATATGTTATATTTGTAAAAATATAAATGAGCATATGACAAAAATAAAAGTTGGAATACCTGTCAGTGGCAACGAATTTATTGGTCGTGAAGACGACATTAATAAAGTTGTAGAATTGATTTTAATGGGGCAAAGCATAGTTCTTATTGCTCCGCGAAGGTTTGGGAAAACATCTTTAGTGCTGGAAATTTTGTCCCAACTAAAAAAGAAAAAATATTATGCCGGTTTTATTGATGTTTTTTCATCGCCTACAATACCTTCACTTTCAGAACAAATTACTGCCCAAGTTCTCAAAAACAATAAACTCGACAATATCTTTAAAAAATCGGCACGCTCGGCTCTTCAGTTATTTAAAAATGCAAACCTAAAAGCAGTAATAGAAGATTTTGAGTTCATTTTGAGCTTTGCCGACAGCAATCAGAACGAATGGAAATTGCTCGAAAATAGCATCGACTTTATTGACGAATATTCTATAAAGCACAACAGTCAAATGATATTTGCTTTTGACGAATTTGGCGACATTTCTAAACTTGATGGAAATCAGATAGTTAAACTTTTTCGTTCGAAAATACAGAAGCATAAAAACACAAGTTATATTTTTTCCGGCAGTTACGAATCCGTCATGAACTCAATGTTTGTAACAAAAAAATCGCCTTTCTATCGTTTTGCTCGTGTTATAAATTTAGGATTTATTGAACCTCAAAAATTTGCCATATATTTTAAAAAGAAATTCAAAGCGTTT
This sequence comes from Bacteroidota bacterium, assembly GCA_018692315.1. NCBI lineage: Bacteria > Pseudomonadati > Bacteroidota > Bacteroidota bacterium. The sequence goes on from JABHKC010000149.1 coordinate 57,158, forward strand.
GGAATTGAGAAATACGAAAAAATATCCGAACAAATTTTGCAGTTTTCTCAGGGTCATCCATACTATTCGCAACTGGCTTTGCAAGAAACAATTATATTTTTTAAATTGTACGAAAAAATACCGACATACAATCAGCTTATTGAATCTATGCTACAATCGGAGCGAAACTATCTTGAAAAAAGCTGGGAAGAAATATCTTCGAGCAAAGCAAGTGTGAAAGTAATTATAGCCATAGTCGATTCAAAAAATGGAGTATATGCATCTCTGAAAAATAGCGGCATCAACGTTTTCCGAACTTTAAACCAATTGAAAAACAAGGGTGTACTTATTAAAAATGAAAAAAACAATTATCAACTTAGCGATCCTTTGTTTAAAGAATGGATTAAAAAAAATGTATTGTCGTGAGTTAGTAGCTAAAAAACAATAGTTTTACAATTATTTTGAAATGAAATGAAATTGAACAAATGGCATATAATTCAAAAACATATATTTTCATAATCATTATTCTTTTACTCAAGCTAAAAGTTGCTTATTCTCAAATTTCTGAAACAAACTGGTATAAAGTTGAAGAAACGGGATATTTTACAAATTTGAACTACAGCCCTTTCGGTATAATCGCCAGTGATAATTATGCTTCAAATATTTATTTGATAAAAAACAATAAATATGAAATTCTTCATAGCTCGCCGAGTTGTGGTAGGTATTACAATTTGTCGCCTGATGGTAGCAAAATTGCTTTCAAAATGATTGACCAAAACCGAATGCAGGCTCCTGCAGTTATAGATATTACTTCTAAAAAAGTAAGAATTTTTAGCAATTTTACTCAGCTTTGTGGGCAGCCCAATTTTACAAATAAAGGGAAGGTTTTTTATACGATTGCAGACACTTTATTTTTTGAGCAGAAAAACAAATTTGCAAAATTTTGCCTTTACGAATATTCAAATATAACAGATATTTCGCCAGATGAGCAAAAGCTTGTTTTTAGCCACAATGGGCAACTTTTTCTTTTCAGTTTTGAATCGAAAAAGATCATTCAAATTACTGATAATAAAGGTGCTTATCTTTATCCGAAATGGTCGCCGGATGGTAAAAAGTTACTGTTTAGTTCTGTTACAGGGAAAAATTATGTGTGGGAAAAAGCTAAAAGTAAAATCTATGAAATAGGCGATGGAAATTTAGCAGTTTGGACTTTAAACTCTGAGTTTTTGATTTTTATTAAGAGCAGGGTCATGAATTTCAGGTTTTTGGGTTCCGACATTTTTATCTCGAAATTTGATGGTAGCCTAACGAAAAATCTCTCGAATACAAAGGACGTAAACGAAGCCGGAGTTCAAATTTTTGGTGATAATAAACTAATATTTCATACTTTAGAAAACAGAGAAATATATGAAGCAATTTTCGACATAGATAATTTCATGCTGAAAGATATATATCTGATTTTAAAATCTAAAGGAAAATTGCCGATAGAGCATTTCCATTTTAATAAGTTAACAAATTCCGGGATTTTTATTGACACTTCAAAAGTTCCATACGTTCATCAAGTTTACGATACGCCCGATTGGCACGATGGCAGCGGCTCATGTGCTCCTGCAACCGCTGTCATGGCAATTGCTTTTTACAATCGACTTCCAAAATGGGAAACTCAAATAAGTTATCCATCACCGCATATTAGCCACTATGGTTCCTATGTTTCTGAACTTTATCGTTTCAACGAAATTTATTACGAAGTTTATGCAAATGCCTACGGAACAGATGCTTATGGCGGATATGGTTATATGTGGAACGGTTCATCTTCGCCAAGCTCAAAAATGAAACAGTATTATGAAAATCATGGAATTAATTCAGATCAATTATGGTTGAGTTCCTGCACTTTTCAAAATACTGCAAATGAAATAGACAACGGATATCCTCACACAATTTGCAGTTGGCTAACTCAAAGTGGTCATTTGACTTTGGCTGTTGGCTATATCCCTGTTCAGCAAACTTTAATATTTCGCGATCCTTTTGGAAATAAAAATACCCCCAACTATCCAAGCTACGACGGACAACTTGCATATTACGACTGGCCCGGATTTAACAATGGTTTTCAAAATCTGGATGCTGATGGGACGCATGGTGGTGTTGCATGGACATTAAAAAGCAGAAGTGAATTTTCTTTATATAATGATACAATTATCGACGATATTTTTTATGACAATGGATTTTATATTTTCAATCAGCCACCTTCTCATCAGAAATATTTCAGGGACAATTTTTCGGGATACAATGATCATTCCTGGTTTACTATCACCGTAGATTATCAGGAAGATATTTGCTGGGTGAGCTGGACACCTAATCTGCCGGATTCGGGAATTTATGAAGTTTCTGCTTTTATTCCGCCCATAGATGCAAATGCTGAAAACTCACTTTATAAAATTCAATATTCAGGAGGAGACACTACAATTTCTATCAATCAGGGAAATTATTCCGATGAATGGGTATCGCTCGGATTTTTCCCATTTGCTCCAGGCGATTCAAATTATGTTTATCTTGGCGATAATACCGGAATACAAGGGCAGTCAGTTGCTTTTGATGCAATAAAATGGAGCAGAACTTTTACATCATTTTCAGAAAATATTTATCAAGAAAAAAATACAGTCAGTATTTTTCCAAATCCCTGCAACGATATTTTAAATATTTCATATTCAATAAATAATGCTCAAAAAGTAGAATTGAATATTTATTCAATTCTCGGAATAAATAAGTTTTCATCAATTTTTACTCCTCAAAATTCTGATATAAATCAAATAGAATTAAATATCAAAGAAATTGGTTTGTCTGACGGAAATTATATTCTTGAATTAAAAAATGAAGAGTTTTCAATTCGGGAAAAGGTTTTGGTTTTGCATATTTTATCAGAGTTTTGAAACTTTTATAAAGTTAACACATTCTATATCTGGGCTATTTCTACAGCTCAAAAAAATATTTAATATTTTCATGAAATTTTTCTTGTTTAATAAAATATTATAGTATTTTTGTCGCCGAATTTGCGAGAATAGCTCAGTTGGTAGAGCACGACCTTGCCAAGGTCGGGGTCGCGGGTCCGAGTCCCGTTTCTCGCTCTTTTTTTGTTCTTAATTTTGGAATGCCTAGGTGGCGGAATTGGTAGACGCGCTGGACTTAAAATCCAGTGGCCATTGATGGCCGTGCCGGTTCGATCCCGGCCCCAGGTACAAAAGCTTCGAGATTCTCGAGGCTTTTGTTTTTTACAAGTAAGTTTTCTTTTTTGTTGATTTAAACAAATATGTCTTTTATCCTACAGATATTATGATAGTTCAAGTAAAAAATCTTACTATTGGTTTCGATGATAAAATAATTATTGAGAACTTAAACTTTGATGTAAATCGTGGCGAAAAAGTTTCTATTGTAGGAAAATCGGGTAGAGGTAAAACCAGCTTATTGAATGCTTTGCTTGGTTTCGTAGAAATTCAAAAAGGCGATATTAATATTCTTGGAAAAAATCTGAATATCAAAAATATTAGAGAGATTAGATCCAAAATTTCATGGTTGCCTCAAGAAGTTAACCTTCAGCTAAATACTGTCAAAGAACTTTTTTATATTCCCTTTCAATTTACTGTAAACAAAAATAATACGCCTTCAGAGGATGAGATAAATTCTGTTTTTAATAAAATTGATTTAGAGATTGATATTTTAACAAAATCTATCAATGAAATATCTGGTGGACAAAAACAACGAATTGCTATTGCGTCTTGTTTTCTTTTGAAAAAGCCTATTTTAATCTTAGATGAGCCAAGCTCAGCTTTAGATTCGAAAGTAATAGAACTACTTATTGATTTCTTGTTTTCGCAGAAAGACCTAACAATTATTTCAAGTTCGCACAATGAACTATGGATCAATAGATCTGATAAAATAATTAATTTGTAGGATCGGTTTTTAAAATTTGTAAGCAATTTTTATTGCAAATTTCATCTGAAAAAAGGAAAAATTACAAGCTTATTTGCAAATTTATTATCTTCATTTACTATAGTAGAATAATATACTTTTATATTTTATAAATTAAAGTTTGCAATTTTAGTAATCTACATCAAATAACAATTTGAAAATTAAATATTTCAATATATATTGCGAAAAAATTTGTAGAAAAAAATATTTAGTAAGGTATTAGAAATTAGTAATTTAAAATAAATCAAAGTTAAATTTAAAAAGTTTAGTATGAAAAAATTGACGTTAAAAAAACTTTTGTTGTTGATATTTGTTATATCTTCAACTACTGCGATATTTGCGCAACCAAATTGGAACCTAAGTTTAGTAACCGGAAGCAACCACACAATATTAGTTCAACCTGGAACAATAACTATAAATGGATCGGCAATTTCAGTTGGAGATTATATTGGAGTCTTTTTCGATAGTACTGCTGGGACTTTAGCATGTGGTGGTTTTCATATTTGGGATGGCAATAGTAATGCAATCACTGCCTGGGGTGCTGATGCAGGTATGGATGGTTTTGCTGCTAATGAAGCTTTTAAGTGGAAAATTTGGCAAGCCTCGACAGGCGCTACTTTTGATGCAACTGCTACTTACATGACTGTTGGTATGCCAAATCAAGGAAATTTTGTTTCAAACGGAATAAGCGGATTAGCGGATTTATCAGCAACCGGTTCAATTCCACTTTCAATTTCACTTTCGGGCACCGATGTTGCATGTTTTGGTGATGCCACCGGAGCAGTAGATCTTACTGTTAGCGGCGGGGATACTCCATATCTTTACATTTGGTCAAATTCTACTTTTTTAGAAGATTTGACAAACTTAGTAGCTGGAACCTATACTGTAACTGTATTTGACAATAGCTCTACTTCAGCTACTGAATCAATAATAATATCTCAACCTACAGCAGCTATCACTATTAGTAATCCAGTAGTTACAGATGTTACATTTTATGGAGGAAGCGATGGCTCAATATCCCTTTTAGCAATGGGAGGAACAACACCATTCACCTTCTTGTGGTCGAATGGTAGCACTCTTTTAAATCAAACAAATTTAGTTGCCGGAACTTATGATTTGACTATTACAGATGCTAATGGATGTACCGAGTTTGGGAATTATGTTGTGGACCAACCTGTAGCACCGCCGCAACTTATAGTAAATTATTTAAGTAGTGATGTTAGCTGTTTTGGTGGTTCAGACGGAAGTATAGATTTGACTGTCAGTGGAGGAACTACTCCATATTGTTTCGATTGGTCAAATGGTTTAGCAATCGAAGATATTACTGGCTTAATTGCAGGTACATATACAGTTACTGTAACTGATAATTGTACTTCACAACCATTTTCTTGGACATACATTGTAACAAGTGGAAACCATACGATTTTATTGCAACCAGGAACAATAACCATAAACAGTCAAGTTCTGGCAGTAGGAGATTATGTTGGAGTTTTTTATGATCAAGGCGGAACTTTAGCCTGTGGTGGTTATGCACCTTGGACAGGAAGCAATACAGCAGTTACTGCATGGGGATCCGAAGCTGGTTTAGATAATGGCTTCCAGGCAAATGAAGCTTTTGTTTGGAAAGTATGGCAGGCTTCATCTGGTCAGGTAGTAGATATGACTCCAACATATCAAACTCTGGGAATGCCAAATCAAGGCAATTTTGCGACAAATGGTATTAGCGGTATAGCATCACTTTCGGGAACATCAACCGGTGGCGGTACTGGAACTACAGAAATTGTAACAATAACAATTATTGAACCAGCCGAAATAATACAAACTGATGATGTTTCAATTTGTGATGGAGATTCATATTATGCAGGTGGAGCTCTGCAAACTACAAGTGGAAGCTATACAGATGTTTATACAGCTACAAACGGTTGCGATAGTACGGTAAACACAAATTTGACTGTCAACCAAATATATAATGAAACAGTGAATGTTGCAATTTGCGATGGCGAAAGCTTTTTTGCAGGTGGAGCTAATCAAACTATAGCTGGTACATATACTGATGTTTTAACTTCTATTGAAGGTTGCGACAGTACAATAATTACCAATTTAACTGTAAATCCAGTCTATACTGAGACAATAAATATGACTATTTGCGATGGTGAAAGCTATTTTGCAGGTGGAGCAAATCAAACTGTTGCAGGCGTTTATACAGATGTTTATACTACTATAAATGGTTGCGATAGTACAATTATTACAAATTTGACTGTAAATCCTGTTTATGCAATAATGAAATATATAGAAATTTGTGACAATGAAACTTATTATGCAGGTGGAGCATTCCAATCTACTACTGGAGTTTATGTTGACAATTATACAACTATTAATGGATGCGACAGTATTGTAACTACAAATTTAACAGTCTATCCAACTTACTCATTGTCGATTGATACTACAATTTGTGGAAATGAAACTTATTTTGCCGGCGGTGCAAACCAGAATACAACTGGTTTTTACATGGATGTTTTAACAAGTATTAATGGTTGTGATAGTATAGTTTCAACAAATTTAACTGTAAATCCTGTTTACTCGCAAACATTTGATATATCAATTTGTGATGGAGATTTCTATTTTGCAGGCGGTGCAGAGCAAACTACTAGTGGTACTTATACAGACTATCTATTTACTGGAGATGGTTGCGATAGTACTGTTATTACAAACTTAACAGTAAATTCGGTATATTCTGTAACATTTGATATTTCTATTTGCGACGGAGAAAGTTATTATGCAGGCGGAGCAAATCAAACTATGAGTGGGACATATACTGATAACTTATTGACAGTAAATGGCTGTGATAGTACTGTAATCACAAATCTTACAGTAAATCCGGTTTACACACAAACCTTTGATGTTGAAATTTGTGATGGTGAAATATATTTTGCCGGTGGAGCAGACCAAACTGTTACAGGAACTTATACCGATGTTCTTACAACAATAAATTCTTGTGATAGTACAATCATTACTAATCTTACAGTAAATCCTATTTATACTACAAATGTTGATGTTGAAATTTGTGAAGGAGAAACATATTTTGTTGCTGGAGCAGATCAAACAGTTTCAGGAATTTATACAGATATTTTAACTACAATAGATGGCTGCGACAGTACAATTTTAACAAATTTAACTGTGAATCCAGTTTTCACTGAAACAGTTGATATTTCAATTTGTTCTGGAGAAACATATTTTGCAGCTGGAGCAAATCAATCTGTATCAGGTGTTTATGCCGATGTTTATACAACAATAAATAATTGTGATAGTACTATTATTACAAATTTGACTGTAAATCCTGTTTATTCTGAAACTGTTATTGCTGCTATTTGCGATGGCGAAACATATTTTGCCGGCGGAGCAGACCAAACTGTTTCAGGAACTTATACTGATGTATTTGCTAGCATTGATGGTTGTGATAGTACAATTATCACAAACCTAACAGTTAATCAAAATCCTATTGTTGGTATAGGTGGCCCTTATACAATAAGTTATCCAAATGCTGTTGCAATGAGCACTACAATTAGCGGAGGTTCAGGTTCTTATTCTTATTCCTGGACACCAGCAAATTTATTTGTTGATGCAAGTGCTCAAAATCCAACTACTATTGATAGTATTGAAACTACAACAACTGTTTCTTTAACTGTTACTGATATCAACACAGCTTGTGAAACAATTGAACAAGTTGACATTCAAATTATTGGAGGTCCTCTTTTAGTTTCTGTAATGGCAAATCCAAGTACAGTTTGTGCAGGCGATTTAGTTCAACTTACAACTATTGTTTCAGGTGGATTATCAGCAAATTATACTTATATTTGGTCTGATGGAGGATCGTTTTCTTCAACTGATGCAAATCCTACCGACAATCCAATTGCAAGTGTAGTATATTCAGTTTCGGTTTCTGATGGAACAAATACAACCGTAGAAACTGTTTCAGTTACAGTTAATCCACTACCTGTTGTAGATCTTGGTGCTGATATGGCAATTTGCGATGGCGGATCATACTTGCTTGATGCAGGAAATGCCGGTGCAAGTTTTGTGTGGAGCAATGGTTCAACAGACCAAAATATTAATGTTACAATGGCAGATACATATTTTGTTACAGTTACTGATGCAAATATGTGTGTAAATACAGACGACTTTGTACTTACCGTGAACGCTTTACCAACAGTAGATCTTGGAGCTGATGCAGCAATTTGCGATGGTCAATCATTCCCACTTGATGCAGGAAATGCAGGTGTAAGTTTCATATGGAGCAACGGAGCAACAGACCAAAATATTAGTGTTACAATGGCTGATACATATACAGTTACTGTTACAGATGCTAACAATTGTGAGAATACTGATGATTTTGTACTTACGGTTAATCCTCTTCCTGTAGTTGATTTAGGTGCTGATCAAGAAATCTGTGATGGTGAATCTATTACAATTGATGCAGTAATATCTGGAGTATATCTATGGTCGAATGGTGAAACTACGCAGACTATTTCTGCTACTCTTACCGATTTATATTCAGTAAGTGTAACAGATGCAAACAGTTGTGTGGGTACCGATGATGTACAATTAACTGTAAATGCTTTGCCTTCAACACCAGCAATTTCAGCAAGTGGTGCAACAACTTTCTGCGAAGGAAATAGTGTTACACTATCTGCACCAAGTGGCTACAATTATTTATGGTCGAATGGCGAAATTACTGAAAGCATAATGGTTAGTACAAGTGGAGATTTTTCTGTAGTTATTAGCGACCAAACCACAAATTGTGAAAGTGCGGTTTCTGCAATTACTACAGTGCTTGTAAATGTACTACCAATTGTCGATCTTGGAGCTGATGCAGCAATTTGTGATGGTGTATCTTACACGCTTGACGCTGGAAATGCCGGTGCAAGTTTTATATGGAGCAATGGAGCAACAGATCAAAGCATTAGTGTCTCAATGTCAGATACATATACTGTTACAGTAACAGATGCAAATTCTTGCGAAAATACCGATGATTTTGTTCTTACTGTAAATTCGCTTCCAAATGTTGATCTTGGTGCAGACCAAACAATTTGTGAAGGAAACTCAATTAATCTTGATGCAGTAATTTTAGGAACTTATTTGTGGTCAACTACTGAAACAACCCAAATTATAACAGTTTCTACAGCAAGTAATTATGCTGTTACTCTTACCGATATGAATGGTTGTGTTGGCTCAGACGATATGGACTTAACAGTTAATCCTTTGCCGGTTGTTGATTTAGGAGCTGATACAACAATATGTCAAGGAAATGCAATTTCGCTTCATGCAGGATCAGGTTGGTCATATTATTTATGGGATGACGGTTCTACCGGTCAGTTTTTAGTAGTTTCAACAACAGGAAATTATTCTGTTTCTGTTACCGATAATAATGGCTGTATCGGAGTTGATGATATAACTGTAACTGTAAACGCAACTGTTTCTGTTGATCTAGGCTCAGACCAATCAATTTGTGAAGGCCAATCAGTTCAGCTTAATCCAGGCACTTTTAATTCGTATCTATGGTCAACAGGAGTTACTTCCCAAACTCTTACTGTATCATTTGGCGTTTACTCTGTAACTGTTTCAGATGCTGCCGGTTGTTCGGCTTCCGACACTATTGAGATTATTTTAAATCCAACTCCACCAACACCAACTATCACAGCAAGTGGATATACAACTATTTGCGAAGGCGAAAGTGTTACTCTTTCAGCACCAGCCGGATACAATTATATGTGGTCGAATGGAGAAACTTCTGAAAGTATTATAGCCACATTAGCAGGAAATTATAGTGTTGCTGTTGCTGATTTAGTAACTGGTTGCCCAAGCCTTGAATCAGCAATTACAACTGTTACGATAAATCCGCTTCCTGCAGTAGATTTAGGAGCTGATACAACAGTTTGCGATGGCGGATTATTAGTTTTAGATGGCGGAATGTTCGATTCATATCTATGGAGCGATGGTTCAACCGACCAAACTTTAGAAGTTACTATCACTGGAGTTTATTCATTATCAGCTACATTAAATGGATGTGTTGGCGTAGATGAAGTTTCGATTACTTTCCAACCTGGATTTACTATTGATCTTGGAATTGACAGTACATTCTGCGAAGGAATGGAAATGATTATTGATGCCGGTGCCGGTTTCGATTACCTATGGTCAACCGGTGAAACTACTCAAACTATTTCTGTTTTGGTTTCTGGAGACTATTCTGTTATTGTAAACGATAATGGCTGCACTGCAACTGACACTGTTGAAGTAACAGTAAATCCTACTCCAATGATTGACTTAGGCGGAGACCAGACAATTACTGCCAATTCACTTGTACTTGATGCAGGAGTACAACCAAATTATTTATGGTCAACTGGCGATACTGTTCAAACCATAACTGTAAATACATCAGAGGTTTTTGCAGTTCTTGCTATTTCAGACTTAGGCTGTGTTGGTGTTGATACTGTTAGCATTACTTTTGTTTCTCCAATTACTTTTATTGTTGACGATTCTCAGGGTGGAGATCATACTGGATTTTTCTTAAAAGGAAGTTGGGATTCTACAACAGGCGAATTTGATGCAAATTGGTCTGGCGGATTCGAACAAACAGCTTTTTATGATGATGGTACTAATGGCGATGAATTTGCCAACGACCATATTTGGACAGCAGTTCAGAATTTAGTAATTGACAATGGTGCAAATACCTGGGAATGGGGAATCAATGATATTGATCATAATTGGATTGCAGGAAACTGGCAATTTAGTTTACCATACGCCTCTCCATTGACAGTTACTTATATAATAGTTGGAATCAACGATCTAGAGTCAAATAATTTGTTCTCGGTATATCCAAATCCAAATAATGGTATTTTTAATATTGAAATTGAAAATTCTCAGATCGAAAATGTAAGGATTGAATTGATTAATGCCCAAGGACAAATTGTTTATTTTAATGATATTCAGTCGGTTGTTTCTCACAAGGAAGAAGTTGATGCTTCCTCGCTTGCTCAAGGTGTATATTATGTAAAAGTTATTAGTGGTAGTAAAGTTGCCATTGATAAACTTATTATTAAATAGAAATTCAAATTTTTGAGTTCTCTTTTTCTTGTTTTAGTTTCATTGAAAAAGAGAACTCATAAAATAGATTCAAGAAAAAAGTAAGCTAATTGTAAGCTTTTTTCTTGAATTTTTTTCATTTATTAATTTCAAAATAATTATGGATATCTATAGTATAATTACTCTAAACGAGTTTATAACAATCAAACAAGCTCAAGTTCCTTATGCAACAGGAGAACTATCTAAATTGTTGAATTATATTGGAATAGCAGCAAAAATTGTTAACAAGAAAGTAAATAAGGCTGGCCTTGTCGATATTCTTGGTGCAGCTGGTGAAGTTAATGTTCAGGGCGAAGACCAAAAAAAATTGGATGTTTTTGCCAATGAAAGATTTATCAGAGGATTAAAAGCAAGTGGAGTTTGTTGCGGAATTGCTTCGGAAGAAGATCAGGAAATAATTACATTTGATGACGAATTGTCGAAATATGGCGAATATGTTGTGTGTATGGATCCATTGGATGGTTCATCAAATATTGATGTTAATGTTTCCATAGGTACGATTTTTTCCATTTATCGCCGAATAAGTAAAAAGGGCGAAAAAGCTCAACTCGAAGATTTTCTTCAGGAAGGTAGAAAACAAGTTGCTGCAGGCTACGTAATTTATGGCTCGTCAACAATGTTGGTATATACTACCGGCGAAGGTGTTAGTGGATTTACTCTCGATCCTTCAATCGGTGAGTTTTGCTTGTCAACTGAAAATATTAAAACTCCGGAAAAAGGAAAAATCTACTCAATAAATGAAGGAAACTATATAAAATTTCCTGAAGGTGTAAAGAAATATTTAAAGTGGTGTCAGGAATATGATGATAATACAAACAGGCCATATACTTCAAGATATATTGGTTCGCTTGTAGCAGATTTTCATCGAAATTTGCTTAAAGGTGGAATTTTTATTTATCCTACCACAAAAACTGCTCCTAACGGAAAACTTCGTTTGTTATACGAATGTAACCCAATTGCTTTCATTTGCGAGCAAGCTGGTGGAAAAGCAAGCGATGGCAAAAGAAGTATAATGGATATTAAACCAGAATCGATTCATCAAAGAGTACCGTATTTCATTGGAAACAAAGATATGGTAGAAAGGGTTGAAGATTTTATGAAGGAATAAGAATTTAGCTTATTGTTGACGATTGCCAACATGTAAAGCATTTGAATTTTACTGTAACACAAATTACAAATCCAAATGTTTATTAATAAGTTCGAAAAGCTTTGTTTTATTTATTGGTTTGCTGATATAATCATCAAAACCTTGTGATATAATTTCTTCGCTTTCGCCTGTTAGCGCATATGAAGTTTGAGCGATTACAGGTAAATTTTTTCTATTCGACCTAATTTTTTTGAAAGCTTCTATGCCACTACATTCAGGCATTCTAATATCCATCAGAACTAAATCAATTTCGGAGTTTTCATTACAAGAATCAATTGCTTCATTGCCGTTATATGCAAATAGGATTTTTGCTTGTTTCTTGAGCATATGTTGTAGAAGAAGGCAGTTTGTTATTTCATCATCTACAATTAAAATAGTTTTTATTTTTTCTTTAGGTTTAATTTCTTCCTCACGAGGTATAATTGGAATCAAAGGTAATTCTTGAGCAACCTGTTTGTAAGGGATGGTAAAAAAGAAAGTTGAACCCTTTCCACTTTCCGATTCAACCCAAATATCTCCACCAAGTAAATGTACTAAGGAGTCAGAGATAGACAATCCTAAACCGGTACCTTCAACGAGTTTTGTAGATTTATCTTCAACTTGTCTGAATCGCTTGAACACAATTTCTTGATCTTCTTTTGAAAGACCAATACCTGTGTCTTCTACAAAAAATTGAACAAATTGTTGGGAGTCATACTCTTCCAATGTAAAACCAAGATTTATGTACCCTTCTGAAGTATATTTTATTGCATTGTTTATTAGATTGATTAAGACTTGCTTTATTCTAACTTCATCTGTTATAACTTTACTCTTTTGTTTGTTTAGGACTCTGGTTAGCTTGAAATCTATGTTTCCATCAATAATTTTTCTATTACTGCTGAATGAATGATTTATCTCAAGCAGTATTTTATCTAATGAACATTCTTTAGGTACTATTTTTAGCAATCCTGCCTCTACTTTCGAGATGTCAACAATATCGTTAATCAATACTAACAAATCCTGACTACGGCTATTTATCAATTGTATGAATTGTTTCTTGTCATCATCAGATATGTCTTCTTCATTTAACAATTGAGAAAATCCAACAATGGCATTCATAGGGGTTCTAATCTCATGGCTCATATTTGCTAGAAATGCAGTTTTTAGTTCATCTGATTGTTGTGCACTTTCTTTTGCTTTTTTAAGATTATTTTGCAATTCTACATGTTCGGTAATATCGTTTATCATAATCAGAATAGCAGGATTATTTTGCCATTGTGTTCTGGTAGAAATTACTTCTCCTCTACCTATCTCCCCATTTTTTCTAATAATATCAATTTCATCTTTTACTCCGGTTTCGAACATAAAGCCAAATGATTCCCCGATAATTTCATCTGCTTTCCTCATAAAAATTTTCTCTCCCATCTTGTTGACAAAACGTAAGATACCCTCATTGTCGGTGATGAGAATGGCAGCATCGCTTTTCCCTACAATACTCTCAAAGTTATCTTTAGTAATATGGAGTGCTTCACATAATTGTTTGGTTTTTACTTCTTCATTTTTAAGTTTATCAATAGTTTGTATTAATTCTGAATTAATTTGTTCTTCCTTTTCAATCAATCTTAAATGCAATTTAATTGTACTTACTAAAAAATTTCCTGTGATCGGTTTTATCAAATAATCAATAGCTCCGGCATTGATACCTTGATTTAGTTTCTCCTTATTCGGATCGAATGCTGTAATAAATATTATAGATGTATTCCGATTTGTATTTTGGTTTTTTATTCTTTCAACTGTTTCAAATCCGTCCATTTCAGGCATTGAAATATCGCAAAGTATAATGTCAAATTTAGTATTACTGGTATGTTCTAATGCTTCTATTCCAGATTTTGCAGTAACAATTTCTAATTTAAAATTTAATGAAATGACTTCTTTTATGAATTTTCTTATAATTTCATCGTCATCAATTATTAAAATTCTATTATTCATAGTTAAAATATATTATATATTCTTAATATGATATTTGTGTGATTACAATAGGCCAGATTTATGGTCAATTTGAAATCTTAATTCAATATATTTTATTCCTTGACTATTTTAAGACGTGCAAATAATTTTTCTGTATCCGCAATTTTTCCTATTACTCGTTTTGATGGCAATGGAAATTCCATAATCAGCGTAGGCGAAGCAAGTATTTTTGCTTCAATGGCTAAATCAGGATTATTCAAGATATCAACTATTTCTAATGAATAATTATCATTCAGAACCTCAGAAAATACTTCCTTTATTTTTTTAATTACATCAGAAGTTTTAACATTGGATTCGACTACATATAATTTAAATTTATAATTTGACATAAGTATAAGTTTATTCGATTAATGATTCTGTGATTTCTTTTAGTTGTGCACTATCTAATGGTTTATGCAATACTTCAAAATCTAATCCTGCTTCAGCAGCTTTCTTAAGTTGTTCAAAAAATTCTTTATGATAGGCTGTGAAAATATAAATAGAAGTTTCAGAGTCAATTTTCCGTAATTCATTTAATGTTTCAACTCCATTCATCCCGGGCATTTTTAAATCTAAATATACAAGGTCAAATTTTTGCATTTTAAATTTATCTATACCTTCGTAGCCCGATTCTGCAACTACCACATTGTAATTAGTATCTTCAAAAGTTAAAATAAAGGATTGTCTTATTGCAAAATCGTCATCAATTACTAAGATGTTTTTTTTCATTTTTCAAATTTAATTACTAACAAAAATAATCAAAATATATTGATTATGTTTTGTATTTATTAGATAATTTCAAATTTTTTTCAATACAATTTATAAGTTTTAAGAATAATTCATGAATTATTCAGTCCTCCAAAAAACGGATTTTTTCCTATTATAAAAATGCAAACTCAACTGCCTCGTAATCTGCGAATTTGATGTTCTATATATAAGGTAGGTTAAATATTTGATTTGTCTTTTATACTAAATTTCAATGAAAATTCTGTTCCAAATGTTTCTTTACTTTCAAAAGCTATTTCTGCATTATGCTCGTCCATTATTCCTTTGCAAATAGAAAGCCCCAGCCCGGTACCTTTATTTATTGTTTTAGTTGTGAAAAACGCATCAAATATTTTGTATTTGTTGTCAGGAGAAATTCCGGCACCATTATCAATAATTTTGACAAAAAGGAAGTCTTTCTTTGTATATATATGAACTGTAATATTCTTATTTTCAGCAGATTCTAATGCGTCGGCAGCATTACTTATTAGGTTTAATAGAACCTGCTGAATCTGATTTGCACAGATATATATGTTTGGAATGTTTGGTTCATAAATGCGTTTAATATTGATATTGTTTTTTGTGATTTTATAGTTTAGAAGTCGCAAAGCTTTTTCAATAATAGTAGTAATATCAATATATCTGAAACTCTTTTTTTCAGTGTCTTCTTGTCGTGTATAAGTCAAAAGATTTGAAACTATTTCTACACACCTTTTTGCTTCGGTTTTTATATCTGTTGCCACACTGTAAACCTTATGATCTTCCGGTATGTGTTTAATACAATAGTCAGAAAAATTTAAAATACCCATCATTGGATTATTTAATTCATGAGCAATACCGGCAGCTAAAGTGCCAATTGCACCTGCTTTCTCTGACTGAATTAGCTGGTTAGTTTTTTTTCGAAGCTGTTCTTCAGCATTTTTACGTGTCTCGATTTCTTGTTTAAGTTGTTGGTTGTATTCTCTTAATTCTTCTTCATTCACTTGCAATTGTTCTTCGTTAGATATAAGTTCTTCATTGAGTGAACTTAGCTCTTGCTCAACTTTTTTGATTTCAGTGATATCTGTGGATATATTTCCAATAGCAAAAATCTCTCCTCTATCATTATACAAAGGAAATTTGTTTGACAAATATATATGATAGTTGTCATTATAATCTAAGTTTTCTTCAAGTTTAATTGGTTTATTCTGTGAAATTATTTGTTGTTCTGTTGAATAATATTTTTTAGCAGCTTCTTCAGGGAAAATATCAAAAACTGTTTTACCTACAATTGATTCTTTGTTTGTTTTAAATAGTTTTTCAAATTGATTGTTTATAAGAATGTATTTGCCTTGAATATCTTTTATATATATAATAGAATCGGTGTTGTTTGCCATTGCCAATATCTGTAACTCGGTTTGTTTAGCCTTCTTGTTTGCGAATATTTTCTCTGTAACATCAATTATTGTTCCTTGAAAGTGCGTGATTTCATTCTTAACATTTCTTATAATTTCCGTTCTGTTGTCAATCCATTTAGTAACATTGTTTTTTGTAATAATACGATATGGTTGGTGAGCAAATTTATTGATAAAAGACTTTCTGCTATTTTCTTCAATCTCTTTGCCTACTATATGCAAATCATCTTCATGCACTATTTGGGAATATGAAATTTCTCCTGACATGAACTCATCTTTCGAATATCCAAAAATTTCGTTTACATTAGCCGACACATACTCAACCGGCCAACCTTCTTTATTTTGTAGCAAAAACGCGACTACTTGCCCATTGTTAATGATGTTTATTGTTTTCATTAACTCATCTGTTTGTTCATTCAATTTTAGATTTGTTTCATATAATTGATCTTCGTTGGCTTTTAGTTCTTCGTTATTAACTTGTAATTCTGCAGTGCGTTCATATATGATTTCTTCAAGATTTTTATTAAGTTCTTTCAATTTTTCCTGAGCTATTTTTTTTTCTTGAACTTCAATCTTCACTGCTTGCATTTCTGCTAAACCTTTTAAGGCAATTCCTAGCACAGGCATACAATAACTTAAGATATTTGCCCAATGAGCTATGTCGAAATATACATCGAAAAGTTGTTTTGAGAAAGACATGTACATCTGCCCGCCAAAATTTAGTAAAATACTGGCAAAAAGCATACTTGTAAAGACATCGTTTTGTTTTTTCATTTTCCGAAATATCACAACAGCTGCAACTAAGAATAGTACAGCTGAAAACAAATCAATGGGTCGCGAGATTACATTCTCAGGAAAAATGAATTGCGGAAGGTTAATCGAAAATGCAAAAGCCGTCAGACCGCCTCCAAGAAACAGAGCAGAAATTGAATAGAAAAAGGCAATTTTATTAAGATCGTGTTTTTTGGGATAATATTTTTCAAACAGTGGAGCTACAATAATTATTAATGCAAGTGAAATCCTCCCTGCCACATAAGTTGCCGGTACAAAGGAAGTAAGGTCGATATCTGTATTCGTAAATAGTCTTTTGAAGCTGAGAATTCCGTGTATCAAATCTTCGCTACCACATATAAAAAAACCTAATCCGATGAGTAAATAAAATCTTTCTCGTGAACCAAAGAAGAATATTATAGCAATATAGGCAACAATGAGTGCTATAAATGAACTGGAAATTTCGATACAAGAATGAAAGTCGCTTGAACTAACCCATGACGATTCTATTGCTACAGGCATTATTATTAGAAAGAAAGCAACAATCATTAAATATAAATTAATGAAATTTTTACCACCGATGTTTTGTCCTGAGATTTCTTTGCTCATAGAATAAGTTTTTATTTTTATATAATGAAAAAGAAGTTAATTACTTAAATTATTTTTTTAATGATTTTTCATAGTTGTTAACAAATTTGAAATTAATATTGCCAAAAAACTAAGTATAAATTCCAAAGAAAAATGCTGCTATAGCTATAATAAATACAAATATTAAACCAAATATAACAATAATCTTTGTTGTATCTTTCAGTGGCCCGACTAAAGAATCCAGACTCCTGTAATTAACTATAAACCATGACTCTCCACTATTTCCCTTTTTGTGATCAGCTGATTCAAACGAACCTCCAAAAATATAGTTTTTAGAGTTGTTTGATGTTATCAAAATTTTCGATTTTCCAATCACCCAATAATTTGTTGAATCGTAAAATAAAAATGAATTATTTTCTGAAGATTTCAGTTTTTTATATAATAAATCTGGTATTCGTGTGCTCAGTGGTTCTTCTCCTTTTGAATATATTACATCACCTTCACTTCTTATTAATTTATTTTGGCCAAAATCATTTAGCAATGAACTTTCTAACATATCGCTTATTGCACCCAAAATATTTAAATTAACTTTTAAAATTCCAATTATTTCATGATTTTCTTTTATGGGAATTACCAGACCTAAGACATAACCATCTACACTTTCGTCATATCCGCGGTCGTCAATAAAAATTGCTCCATTTCCTTCATTATAAGAACCCTTCCACCAATATTTATGTGAGTGAACAAATGTTGAAAGTTTTGCAGTTGATGCCACTACTGAACCATATTTGTTTGTTAAAAAAATCTCGCCGTACTCACCTTTTAGGTTTTCTTGTTGCAGATTAAAAAAATGAGAGATTTCGTTATTGGTATATTCAAGAATGAATGCGTCATTTGGATCTTTGGTGGTTTTCCATTTTTTGTTTAATTCGTTAAAAAGCTCACTTCTATCAATATCTGATAAATTATGAAATTTTCTATTACTTTCTTTCAATGCTTTTTTCAGTATAGGGGCAACAGCTAAAGTTTTATTTGTTTTTATCTTTTCTAATAGTCGGTCCTCAACATTATGCGACATTTCATCGACAATTATTTGCGTATATTTTATTTCGTGTTTCAGAGTGTTATTGTAGTTATATTTATATACAAAATACCATCCTATAACCAACATTATAGTTCCTATGACTAAAATCCTAAGTCCAAGTTTAATTTCTTTTTTCATGACATCTAAAGTTTTAATTTATAATAAGATTTTTATGTTGATTGTGCTAATTATTGCATATCTCGAACAAGCTTTTGAAGTAAACTATAAACCTTGTTTCTCATTTATCAAATTTTCTTTTAATAAATACCTCACCAAATATACATATAAATTTTAACAAATCAAGCACAAAATTTTAGCATCTGAATTAATATGTTTACTTTTCAAAAATGGGATTTATCTATTCAAATCTTCAAGACATATTTGTACTGAGTTAGTTAAATTTATAAAGTAATTTTTCGTGTAAACTTCCGATTGAATAGTAAAGTTCTGCTTTTTCAACAATTAATGTTGCAGTTCTTCTTTCATAACCGCCAACAGATTTTGCCGTAATTTTCAGTTTTCTTTTTTCTAAAATATCTATAATATTATTAATATTATTTTGGGCAATTTTGTCATTTTTCCTTCTTAGAACATTTGCTCCACCTACAAGACAAATTTCAAGGTTTTCGGTATTGCTGCCATGTTCATGCAACAATTCAATTAGAGTATCGATAGCATCAACTGCGTATCTGGTTTTCGGCAATTTTGTGTTATCAGGAGATTTTCCAGCAAGCATTACATGTGCCATTCCAGCAATTTGGCATTTAGGATCGTAAGCTGCTATTATCACACATGATCCTATTGCACTTGATTTTAATATTTCATCTATTGTGCCAATTTTTACCTCACCAGTGAGGGCATAAATAATTTTTTCTTCAATCATGTTTTAGGTTCATTGTTATTTGTAAAATTCAAATGCTCGTCAAATATTCTCTTCAAAACAATTGTTTTACATAAAAACCAAAATATTTGAAACTAAAAAAGGCTCAACATTTTTGTTGAGCCTTTTTATTATATAGTTAGATAGACTGAATTATACAGCACCTTGAGCCATCATCGAATCGGCAACTTTTACGAAACCACCAATGTTTGCACCATTTACATAATTAATAAAACCTCCATCAGTTCCATACTTAACACATGTAGCATGGATATCTTTCATAATTTGATGAAGTTTTGCATCTACTTCTTCTCTTGTCCAAGACAATCTCATTGAATTTTGAGACATTTCAAGACCAGAAACAGCAACACCACCAGCGTTTGCAGCTTTACCAGGTCCGTAAAGAATTTTACTTTCGATGTAAATTTCAATAGCTTCAGGTACTGAAGGCATATTTGCTCCTTCCGAAACTACGAAACAACCGTTGTCAATTAATGTTTGAGCTTCTTCTTTGCTAACTTCATTTTGAGTAGCACATGGTAAAGCAACATCACATTTAATTCCCCATGGTCTTACTCCTTCGAAATATTCACATCCATATTTGTCTGCATATTCTTTAATTCTGCCTCTCTTCACATTTTTTAATTCCATAACAAATGCAAGTTTTTCAGCATCAATTCCTTCAGGATCATAGATTGTTCCACCTGAATCGGATAGACTAACCACTTTTGCACCATACATATTGCATTTTTCAGTAGCAAATTGTGCAACATTTCCTGAACCGGAAACTGTAACAATTTTTCCTTTCATGCTATCACCTCTTGTATTAAGCATTTCTTCAGCAAAATAAACAGTTCCGTAACCGGTTGCTTCCGGACGAATAAGGCTACCACCCCATTCTCTTCCTTTTCCTGTAAGAACACCTACAAATTCATTTCTAATTCTTTTATACTGGCCAAACAAAAATCCTATCTCTCTTCCACCAACTCCAATATCTCCTGCAGGAACATCAGTATTTGGTCCAATATGTTTGCAAAGTTCTGTCATAAAACTCTGGCAAAAACGCATAACTTCGTTGTCAGATTTTCCTTTTGGGTCGAAATCTGATCCGCCTTTTCCGCCACCCATTGGAAGCGTAGTCAAACTATTCTTAAATACCTGCTCAAAAGCTAAGAATTTCAATATGCCAAGATTTACGGTAGGATGAAATCGCAATCCACCTTTATAAGGACCAATTGCACTGTTCATTTCAATTCTAAATCCGCGATTCACCTGAACTTCACCTTTATCGTCTAACCAAGGAACTCTAAACAATATAACTCTTTCGGGTTCGGCAATTCTTTCTAATATTTTTGCTTTCTCGTATTTAGGATTTTCTTCTAAAAACGGAACGATAGATTCAGCTACTTCGAGAACTGCTTGATGAAATTCTACTTCGCTTGGATTTTTGGCAACTACCCATGCCATAAAATTTTCTAACTTTTGATTAGCCATAATTTTAAATTTATTATTATTAAATCTTAAAATACAAATTGCGACAATATTAAATAAAATTTTATTTATGAACTATGTTTTTTCTCATATTTTTTTCGATTTTATTTTTTTGAAAAAAATAAGTTTTTTGGGTTTAAATTTATGAATCTACAATGAAAAACTATTTGTCATTAACATCAAGAATTTTATTCTGTAAATATCTGCCGGTATAAGAATTTTTGCACTTTACTATTTCTTCTGGAGTGCCTTCAAAAACAATATAGCCACCTTTGTCGCCACCTTCTTTTCCAAGATCAATAATCCAGTCTGCCGATTTTATTATTTCAATATTATGTTCAATTATTAAAACTGTATTTCCTTTCACTATAAGAGCTTTGAAGGCATCGAGTAGTCTGTTAATATCGTGAAAATGTAAACCGGTAGTGGGTTCGTCAAAAATAAACAGTTTATTCTGGTCGGCATTTTCTTTTCCTAAAAATGTAGCAAGCTTGATTCTTTGACTTTCGCCGCCACTTAGGGTGCTCGATGCCTGTCCTAATTTTAGATATGCCAAACCAACTTCTTTTAGTGGCATTAGTCTGTTAACAATTTTTTTCTCAAGACTTTCTTTTTTTTGATCGAAAAAATCTATTGCCTGATTGACTGTTAGTTCTAAAATGTTATAAATATTTTTACCACGATATTTTATTTCCAGGATAGTTTCTTTGAAGCGTTTTCCATGGCACGATTCGCAAATCAAATGAACGTCTGCCATAAATTGCATTTCAACTTTTATTATACCTTCTCCTTGACACTCATCGCATCTGCCGCCATCTATATTGAACGAAAAATGTGATGGTTTATATCCATGATGTTTTGCAAGGGGCTGATTTGCATAGAGTTTCCTTATTTCGTCGTAAGTTTTTGAATATGTTACAGGATTCGATCTTGAGGACTTTCCAATCGGATTTTGATCGATAAATTCAACATCGTCAATAAGTTTGGTGTCGCCGGAAATTTCATCGAAGGAGCCAGCTCGCTCAGAGTATCCTTCAAGAATCTTACGTAAAGTTGGAAATAGAATTTTACTAACTAATGAAGATTTTCCAGAACCACTTACACCAGTAACAACCGTTAATATATTTAATGGAAATTTCACATCAATATTTTTTAAATTGTTCTCGCAAGCTCCTTTTATTTCAATAAAATTTCGCCATTTTCTTCTTATGTCAGGAGTCTGAATTTTTTCCTTTCCTGAAAGATATTTGCCGGTAAGACTTCTTTTTGCCTTCAAAATGTCAATATGGTTTCCTTGAAAAATAATTTCTCCTCCATTTATTCCGGCTAAAGGACCAACATCGATTATTTCATCGGCAGCATTTATTATTTCTTCGTCGTGCTCTACTACAATTACTGTGTTGCCAATTTGTTTTAGTTTTTTTAAAACTCCTATTAATAGATTTGTATCGCGAGAGTGCAAACCTATACTCGGTTCGTCTAATATATATAATGATCCGACCAGGCTGCTTCCGAGCGAAGTTGCCAAATTTATTCGCTGCGATTCTCCTCCTGAGAGTGTTGAAGAAAGGCGATTCAAACTAAGATAGTTTAAGCCAACATTCATTAAAAAATCTATTCGACTATTTATTTCAATCAAAAGGCGTTTAGAAATTCTATGTTCGTGTTCGTTCAGACTTATTTTTTTGAAAAAAAGCTGTAAGTTCTCAATCGACATAGTTACCAATTCTGAAATAGTTTTATCGCCAAATTTAACATAGCTTGCATCTTTTCTCAGTCTGCCTCCATTGCACTCCGGACAAGTTGTTTTCCCTTTATACCTTGAAAGCATCACACGATATTGAATTTTATAATTTTCGCGTTCGAGCATTTCGAAAAAATTGTTTAAACCTTCGAAATGTTTGTTACCTGTCCATATTAGCTTTTTTTGTTTTGGAGTAAGATCTTTAAAAGGTTTATGTATAGGGAAATTTGATTCTGAAGAAAAAAATATAACTTGTTCTTTCCATAATTTCATTTTTTCGCCCTTCCAACATGCGACCGCATCTTCGTAAATTGAAAGATTTTTATTTGGAATTACAAGGTCTTCATCTATACCTATTACTTTTCCGAAACCTTCACATTTTGGGCAAGCACCATAAGGATTGTTGAAAGAAAACATATGAACTGTGGGCTCATCGAATTTCATTCCGTCTGCTTCAAATCTATTCGAGAATTTTTTGATGGCTTCATTTTCATCTTCAATAGTTTTGACAATGCATTCTCCTTTTCCTTCATAGAATGCTGTTTGGACAGAATCAGCTAATCTGGCTATTAAATCTTCGCTATTGTCAACTGAAATTCTGTCAATAACAATATTGAAAGTTGTTGTGTCTTTTTGTAAGTCAGTATCGAACAAGATATCGTCTATTCGCCAAATTTTATTGTTGATTTCTAATCGAGAAAATCCTTGTTGTTGCAATAGCTTTGCTTTGTCGGCAATCGAATTATTGTTTTCGGAAGAATATGGAGTAAGAATAACAACTTTTTTCCCAACACCCAATGACATAATGTAATCTACTACATTTGTAACAGTATGCCTTTTCACTTTTGTATTTGAAATTGGAGAAATTGTTCTGCCAATTCTTGCATATAGAAGTTTTATGTAATCGTAAATTTCGGTTGAAGTTCCAACTGTAGAACGTGAGTTTTTAGTAATAGATTTTTGTTCAATTGCAATTGCCGGAGGAATTCCTTTTATAAAATCAACTTCCGGTTTATTTAGTTTTCCAAGAAATTGTCTCGCATAAGACGATAAACTTTCCACATAGCGTCTTTGTCCTTCAGCATATAAAGTGTCGAAAGCCAATGATGATTTTCCGGAACCTGAAAGTCCTGTTATTACAATCAATTTATTTCTTGGGATAGAAAGGTCGATATTCTTTAAATTATGAACTTTTGCACCTTTTATTATAATGTGTTCTGAATTTGTATTTTTATTTTTTTGCATGAATTCCTTATCCCTTATATTTCAATAACTTAATCAATTTGAAAATTTAATATTTCAATTTTTCAAAAATATGAAAATAATTTTTCTGAATTTATTAAAAATAATTTTGATATTTAAATAAAAAGTGTTTTCTTGCGTTGTTGAAATTAATGAACTTTTAAACTTTAATGGAGGATTGCTTATAGAATAATTTTACCTGTATTTACTAAATAAAAATAGGAGGTAATTATGTCAGAGAATAAAATGTCTGATTTTGAACTTGTAAGCAAGTTTATCGAAGGAAAGCAATCTTGTATTGAAACATTAATTAAACGGCACAAAAACCGAGTTTACACTTACATTCTTCTTCTTGTTAAAAATCAAGAACTTGCGGAAGATATTTTTCAAGACACTTTTATCAAAGTTATTAAATCATTGCGCAATGGGAAATATACTGATAAAGGGAAATTTGTGTCGTGGGTAGTAAGAATAGCACACAATTTAGTTATTGATCATTTCAGAAAAGAAAAGCATTTGAACACATACTCAAATGATGGAAATGAGATTGATCTTTTTAATTCACCTAAATTTTCTGAGAGGAACATTGAAGAAACCCTTATAAAAGAGCAGATTACTCAGGATGTGAGAAATTTAATTGAAGAGCTACCTCATGATCAGAAGCAAGTAATAATGCTTAGACATTATGCAGGATTAAGTTTCAAAGAAATTGCTGATCATACTGATGTAAGCATAAATACAGCACTTGGCAGAATGCGCTATGCACTTATCAATATGCGAAAACTTATTGAAGCAAAAAAGCTTAATTTAACCCAAATGTAAACAGGATTTTGAGAAAATGCCAATAAATTGGTATGTGTTTGGCATTTTCTTAGAAATAGGATATTTAAGAATTTCCTAGAAAACCTAAGATACAGTTGCATCAAAATGTTAATTTGTATGTTTTTTATTAGAACATTACATAATAAATAATAATAAAATTTTTATTGCGTTTTTAAAGTTGATATTTAACTTGAAATTTTGAAAGCCTATGAATAAAAATTTTACTTTACTTTATGTAATTAACGAATTTGAAAAAAATGCAAGCTTTCTTGCCGATACAGGAACACTTTTTTCTATTGATGACAACGAATATGAAGATGTCATAGAATTTTTGAATAAAAGTAAATGTGAACCTCGACAAGAGGTCATCGACAAAATATTTGATTATTTAGAATCAAATTAAATAAAAAAGTTGTTAGAAATTCTAACAACTTTTTTTATTTGATATATTTCTTTACCATTTTCGGCTTTCCAAAACTATTTTTGTTACAGAAGTAAATATGGCTACTGCACTAACAAAATATATAATATCTCTTAAATCTATCACCCCTCGGCTCATTGAGCGATAGTGTTCGTTTATTCCCAGATTTAGAATGAAATGGTCTATGCTTTTTACGAATTCAAGATTAGAAATCGACTCAAATCCAATATATATAAAAAACGAAATTAGTATAGCTACAATAAACGAAACTATCTGATTCTCAGTAATGGAAGAAGCAAACAAACCAATTGAAACATAAATAGCTGCCAGAAAAAACAAACCAATATATGAACCCCAAGTGGCACCAATATCAATATTTCCAACAGGCGAACCTAGAAGATAAACTGTTAGAAAGTATATGAGCGAAGGCAGCAGGGAAAACAGAACTAAAGTCAAGCCCGCAAAATATTTTGCCAATATAATTTGGATGTCAGATAAAGGTTGAGTAAGCAAAATCTCTATTGTTCCGCTTCGTTTTTCTTCAGCAAAAAGCCGCATTGTTACTGCCGGAACTAAAAACATAAAAATCCAGGGAGAAATAATAAACAGCGTGTCGATATTTGCATAGCCTCCATCAAGAACATTAAATTCTCCCGGGAATATCCATAAAAACAAGCTATTAGCTAACAAAAAAACGATTATAACAATATATCCAGTAAGGGAACTGAAAAATGTCCGTATTTCTTTTTTATATAAAGTAAACATATGCTAAATTTTACAAGCTGCAAAATTAAACAAATTTGGTATTACTGCAATTATTC
The DNA here is from genome assembly GCA_018692315.1 of Bacteroidota bacterium. NCBI lineage: Bacteria > Pseudomonadati > Bacteroidota > Bacteroidota bacterium. The sequence continues at coordinate 83,396 of JABHKC010000149.1, forward strand.
AAATATTATTTCTTTTACGCAAAAGTTACCTTATTCTTATTTCTCCGGAAATTTCATAAAATTCATTGTTTATGTAGTTTTGTTTTTCAACTGAGCATTCAATGTTTTCTTCAAAAAAAAGAAAGACTTGCTGCTATTATATTCTTTGCATCCTGAAAATGTGTGAATAAATATGGTTTATAGAATCGCTTACAAAAAATATAACTCCGTCTTCGTAATCAATTAAACCAACTTGTTAAAATAAATTTGTAATCTCATGATAATGTGGATGTAGGACATTAGATGTTTTTATTTCGGGTACTACGGTTTTTTTCATATTATAAATTATTGTATTCCTGTGTGGTCGATATATAATTGTGCTGCATGACTGTCATTTTTTCTGTTTTTAAAATTGTCATAATTAACATTTTGCAAAAAAACATAAACTAAACAAACAAATTGATTCGGGTTTACAAACGACTTTTTGAAAACAATACTATTGTAATTAAGGTAGTTACGTATAATAATAATGAAAAAAGGCACCTTACGCTCAACTTGGTTTAAGGTAAAACTAATTTTTGCAAATTACATAAGACTAAGTTTTAGGAATATTTATGCAATTAAATACTTTGAAACTTAATATTTGTCTATATAGTGGTTCTAAGAAAACAGGCAATTTTTATAAAATAATTAATTTTTGATGAGATTTCTATTTTCTTTCATGCAGTAAATGCTTTTGTATTAGACAAATGAAAAAAATAGAAATATCGCAAAAAGAGATGTTTTTA
>JABHKC010000150.1 GCA_018692315.1 Bacteroidota bacterium
AATGAATTCGGGGACTACAAACGCCTTTTCAAAAACACACATACTGATTATCAGGTTTTTAGATACTAAAAAAAATCAAAAAACGCAAATAAAAATGACTTTTTAACATTTTCAGGGGGCAATTTGCTCAACTTGGGTTAATATCACACCATTTTGTTAAAGCCAACAAAATGGTTTAGTTCTCAATTATTTTGTTTCAAATTCTACCTTCGTTTTATTATTAGAATGTCTAAAAATGTCTAAATAAATGTCTAAACTATTTCTAATTATCCATTTTTAGACATTTTCCAAATTTTACCATTTATCTCAATTATTCCTTTTTTTCTTAGAGCCTGAAGATTATTTTTAATCTTAGTTCGTTTTTGTTCAATACTTAATATATCAGGAAGTTTTTCTAATAAAACAGATTCAAAATTTTGTCTTTTGCCTTCTTTAAACTTTTTTAAATAATCAGTTATTACTTTCTGTATGTAGTCATCATCAATACCTCTCATTTTTATATAATCAACTTCTTGCCCTGTGGCTTCGGCTACCGATGCCGAAACAAAGTAATTTGGATTACGTCCTTCAATAAGTCCTTCTTTACGTAACGATACGGCTGCTTCTTTGGTAATGTCTAATTTTTTCTGAACTCTATCTAACAAAACAACATTTGATAAGGATAAATCTTTCCTCTCAATTAATAGTTTGGAATAATTTTCATCTATTGAATGACCATAAATTTGCAGAATAACCTTTTGTGATTCTGAAAGCAAATAATCGGGCAGTGGAAAATATCTATTCTTTTGAGAAAGATACATTGTATGAATTCCATAACCCAAAGTATCTATCATTCCTAAATTAACCATTGCTTGTGCCAACCAAGGATTTCGGTATTTATCAGGTGTTTTATCACCTGCTGAATAATCATCTGGATTTCCTTCAAAGAAACTACCTGCATTAGCAAATATTAGTTTGTCAATTTTTTCGGTTACAATGATTCTACGGTTTAGTGAATAATCTTGATGTGCAATACAATTGTGCATTGCTTCTAAAATAGTACGAGTATCATATTTGTCCACAGTAGTTGCAAGCAATTCATTATCAGGAAAAAATTTATACTTTATATTTCTAATATTCTTCAAAACTTGTGAAGTATTTAAAAGTAACGGGCAAGAAAAATGCTCATAAGCTTTTTCTTCTGTTTCTAATTTCCACGTTATTTCTGCAATTGATGGCAGAAGATAATGCGATGCTTCTTCCTTGCCTAAAAGCAAAATTGCTGCATTTGTAATTTTACCATTTATAGTAACTTTTGCCTTATCTAAGAAAGTTTGAGTATCCCAATTATCAATTTCGTTATAGTATTTTGCTTTACTGCTTTTTTCCTTAAATTTTTCTCTTGCAACAGCAATAGCATCAGTATCTAAATCAGGAATACTTGCACTATCAATTATTTTTGTACTCCAATCTTCAAGTGAATTGTAGATTATACGCACATACTCAGGAAAATTTCGCAAATCGGTTTTATTACTACCAATTCTGATAAATGGCTTTTTCTTAAAGTGTGTTGGTTCGCCTTTGGCAGAAGGAATACGAAGCATTACTACATTATTACCGTGATAAGCAAACTCAAATATTTCAAAATTAATTTTTGGATGTAATAAATTGCGTACCCATAATTCTAAATCTTGATTTCCTTGTTTGGCAGTAGTAAAACAAAAATTTGTTCCTTTAACTTCGTGGGTATCATCATCAACTCCCCAAACCAAATAGCCAAATGGCTGATTGCTAATGGTAGCACCATTGCTCATTGCCGAAACATACTCGCCAATTTGTTCGTTGGTAATACTGCCAGCACCCATTTTAAATTCAATCCACTGGGTTTCTATTGGGTGAGCAACTAACTCCTCTAAAAGTTTAATTAATTCTTCATTTCTCATTTTAAAGCCTCCTTAATTATTCTAACCTCCTCAATACTATCCAATGTTTCAATATTATTACGCACAGGGTGGTTAGGGTTGTATAAACGCTCAAACTCGCTTTGTATTATTGCCAACTTTTCTTCTTCGCTCATCTCATCTGTTATGGGCTTTAAATCGCCTAAGTGTTTTAGGATTTCTTTATTGGCGGTTTTTAGTTCTTCAGGGAAGTAGAGTTCGTAAAATATTGTATCTGAAACAATAACAAAAAATGATAAAACTGTATTATCAGTTATCGCAATAATGTAAGGATGATAGCCTTTATTAATTTCAACAAAATCTTTTATATAATCGTATACAAATGATGTATTCAAATAACTCTTGTCCAAAAAATCAACAGAACGATTTTCCAAATAGCTGAATTGAAAAGCATCTTGATTTTTATTTATTAATCTAATTGAATTGGAAATACTATCATCGCTAATTTTCCCAATATTTAAAATTTCGATATTAATTATTGCCATTTTTTCTGTTATTTCGCATTACCGCGTAGAGTAGAGTCTGATAGCCTATTCATATTTTTTTTCTCACAAAGATAATAAAATTAGTTAGACTATCAGTACCCCCTTCATCAAACCGTACGTGAAGTTTTCCCTCATACGGCTTACCGATAGAGTTCTTCATTGAGCTTTCGCAAGGGTTTTCAAACGAGCATACTTTTCCAAGTCT
>JABHKC010000151.1 GCA_018692315.1 Bacteroidota bacterium
CTATACACCTGACCATGGTTGGAATGGAAAAATCAACAATTCGGAAATAGGACCTTCAGGCTCATATCCTTGGGTACTTATTTATAAAGATAAAAATGGAGGTAACCATAAAAAAACCGGAAGTGTATTTCTTCTGAATTAGGATATAAGAAAATTAAATAAAAAGAGCCGGTAAATATGAAATTTGCTGGCTCTTTTAGTTTTAATTAAAGTATTTTCTTTGCTTCAATCAACTTATAAAGTTTATCAGAACGGCGAACAATTTCATCAAGCTGAATAGAAAAACTCTCTCCCTTTTTTGCAATTTCAACAGGCTTTTCATCTACCCTGATTTCTTTAATTGTAGTTTCTATCACACCCGTGGTTGGCCCAATTATTAGAACTTCATCGCCAATTTGTAAACTTCCTGCTTCGAGAAGGAACTCAGCGACTTTAATATTAGAAAAATAATTTGTCCCTTTTGCAAGATACATTTTTTTCTTTGTAGCACGCGATCCGTAGAGCTTGCTCCATTCACCCATTTTTCGCCCAAGATAATAGCCATCCCAAAAACCACGATTAAAAACTGAGGACAATTTCTCTTCCCAATTTTTAATTTTTTCTTTTGATAAAGTAGCATCGAAATATGATTCTATAGCTTCACGATAACATTCTACTACTTTTTTTACATACTCCGGCGGTCGTGCTCTGCCTTCAATCTTCAAAACTGTAACACCGGCATCTAAAATTCTGTCGATGAAACTAATAGTTGACAAATCTTTTGGAGACATAATATATTCATTATCAACTTCTAATTCGTAGCCCGACTCTTTTTCGCTGACTAAATAAGCTTTTCGGCAAGTTTGCAAACAATTGCCTCTATTTGCGGAATAGTTTTGCTCATGCAGGCTCAGATAGCATTTGCCGGAAACGGCCATACATAAAGCCCCGTGTATGAATATTTCAATTTCTATTAGTTTGCCTGAAGGTCCTTTTATTTGTTCATTTTGTATTGCTTCAGTAATTTCCAAAACCTGAGAAAGATTCAACTCTCTCGCTAAAACCATAACATCGGCAAACATAGAATAGAACTTTACAGTCTCTATATTACTGATATTCAGTTGTGTTGAAATATGAACTTCAACAGCTTTCGAAAAAGCATAATGAATAACCGATTGGTCTGAAGCAATAATTGCCGAAACGTCGCATTCCTTGGCAGCATCAACAATTTTTTTCATCAAACTTATTTCTTTGTCATAAATAATTGTATTGACTGTCAAATAGGATTTCAAATTATTCTCTCGGCAAATTTTTACAATAGTTTTTAAATCCTCAATAGTGAAATTATTCGAGGATTTGGCTCGCATATTTAATTGTTCTATTCCAAAATAAACGGAATTTGCTCCTGCCTGAATAGCTGCACTCAAAGACTCAAATGAGCCTACAGGTGCCATAATTTCTATGTCTTTGATTTTTGGTTTCATATTTTGGGTGTTGGCCTTTAGCTATTGGCTGTTGGTTATTGACTTTTAGCTAAAGGCTAAAAGCTAATAGTTGCCAGCCGTTAATTCAACAATTCTATCTACGTCAATTTCATTCATACATTTAAAATGTTTTTTCGGACAACGAGAAAAGCCAATTTTAGAACAGGGGCGACATTTCAAATTTTCTACTTCAATTATTTCTGATTTATCGTCAGGAAAATAGGGATACATGCCAAATTTTGGAATGGTATTTCCCCAAACAGAAATTATGGTTTTCCGAAAAGCCGCTGCAATATGCATAATTCCTGTGTCGTGAGTTATAACCAATTTTGCTTGCTGAACAATTGATGCTGACTGGTTTATATTGAATTCGTTGCAGCCATTGTAAACTATTTTCCCGCTTTCGGCCAAAATAATTTCAGCAGTATCAAATTCTGAAGGGCCACCAAGAAGAATTATGGGTTTGCCAATTTTCTTAATGATTTCAATTATTTTTTCAGTGGGCAGGCGTTTTGTCGAATGATTTGCTCCAATTGCAAAGGCTATATAATTTTTTTGAAATTCATTGGGTAAGGAGCTTAAATTTACATTGTCTTTTTCTGGGATAAAATAATCTAATCCTTTGTTATCATTTTTTATGTCAAATACTTTCAGCGACTCAATATAGCGATCAACAATATGTGTTTCAGCAAGTTTATCGATTTTGAAATTTACTATTAGCCACTTTTCAAAATTTAACTTGTCGAATGAAAATGCAATTGTTTTTAATGTATTTTTTACAGAATACGAGCGGATATTTTTATGTAAATCAATGATATAATCATAATGCTTGAATTTCATCGACTTTAGCTGCTCTGTCAGGTTTTTTTCGAGACAAACTATTTCATCGATGTAGGGATTTGCAGCTAAAACATCTTTGAATTGAGGCTTTACAAAATAATGAATTTCAGCTCCTTCAACCTGATTTTTTATTGCTCTGACTACAGGTGTTGTCAAAACTATATCGCCAATTGAGCTAAACCTTATTATTAGAAATTTCACCATTTTTTTAGCGTTCGATATTTGCATTTTACAAAAATAGCCCCCAGAAATCTGAGGGCTAATTTTTTATTATCTTTCAGAAAATTGAAGTTTATCTGAAAATTTATATTATTTTATTTTTCAGCCAAAATAATTACATTGTCCTGTTTAGATTCAATTACTCCTCCATTAATATTAAAAAATAGTTCCTCGCCATTTGGAATTACTACTTTAATTTCGCTTTTTTCGAGAGTAGATACAATTGGAGCGTGTTTCGGTAGTATTTCGAATGAGCCTTTGCTTCCGGGCACTTTTATTAATTTAACAGAGCCTTTAAATATTTTTTTGTCCGGAGTTATTATCTCTAAATTCATAATACGATCTTATTTAGTCATTTTTTGCATCAGCTAACATTTTTTCGCCCTTTTCGATAGCATCTTCAATGGTGCCAACCAGGTTGAAGGCAGCCTCGGGATATTTATCAACTTCACCGTCCATTATCATGTTAAAACCTTTGATAGTGTCATTAATATCGACGAGCAAGCCTTTGAGCCCTGTGAAAGCTTCTGCAACATGAAATGGTTGTGATAGAAATCGCTGAACTCTTCTGGCACGATGAACAATAAGTTTGTCTTCTTCCGACAATTCTTCAATTCCCAGAATTGCAATAATATCCTGTAATTCGTTATATCGTTGTAAAATTTCTTTTACTCTCTGCGCTGTATTATAATGTTCCTCGCCAACAATCAATGGATCTAATATTCTTGAAGTAGAATCTAATGGATCAACTGCCGGATAAATTCCAAGTTCCGAAATTTTACGGTTCAAAACTGTAGTAGCATCAAGGTGAGCAAATGTTGTAGCAGGGGCAGGATCAGTCAAATCGTCGGCAGGTACATAAATTGCCTGAACCGAAGTAATTGAACCTTTTTTTGTTGAAGTAATTCTCTCTTCCATAGCTCCCATTTCCGATGCAAGTGTAGGCTGGTATCCTACCGCAGAAGGCATTCTTCCGAGAAGTGCAGAAACCTCCGAACCGGCTTGAGTAAATCGGAAAATATTATCGACAAAAAACAAAATATCTCGTCCTCCGGATTTTTCGTCTCCGTCTCTAAAATGTTCAGCGACTGTCAGTCCTGAAAGAGCTACTCTTGCACGTGCTCCGGGAGGTTCGTTCATTTGCCCGAAAACTAATGTTGCTTGCGATTTTGCTAATTCTTCTTTATCAACTTTCGACAAATCCCAGCCGCCGGCTTCCATATCTTTCAAAAATTCTTCGCCATATTTTATAACTCCTGATTCTATCATTTCACGAAGCAAATCGTTACCTTCACGTGTACGTTCACCAACTCCGGCAAATACTGAAAGCCCTTCGTACGCTTTTGCAATATTGTTGATAAGTTCCATTATCAAAACAGTTTTACCAACTCCGGCTCCACCAAAAAGTCCAATTTTTCCGCCTTTAGAATATGGCTCTAATAAATCGATAACTTTTATTCCTGTGAATAAAACCTCTTTTTCGGTAGATAGTTCTTCGAAACTTGGTGCTGGCCTGTGAATTTCGGAGCCTCCTTCTTTGCTGATAGGCTCCATTCCATCAATAGTATCACCAATTACATTCAGCAATCTTCCTTTAATTTTATCACCTATTGGCATTTTAATTGCTCCGCCGGTTGCCACAACCTCCATTCCGCGATACAATCCATCTGTAGAGTCCATTGCTACTGCTCTTACAGTATTTTCGCCTATATGCTGCTGACATTCAACAATTAGTTTTTGTCCGTCTTCTCTTGTAATTTCAAGCGAGTCGTAAATGTTAGGAAGTTCTGTTCCTTCTGTTTCAAAACTAACATCTAATACAGGTCCGATAACCTGAACAATTTTACCAATATTTTTCGACATAATTTTTTCTCTAAATCCATCAATAATTTGAACTGCCGCAAAAGTAGTATTTTATATCTTAAATACCATAAACCTAAATAGTATCTCTAAGAAAACTGTTCAAAATTATAAATATCTCTTTTTGCGATATTTCTAATTTTTTCATTTGTCTAATACAAAAGCATTTACTGCATGAAAGAAAATAGAAATCTCATCAAAAATTAACTATTTTATAAAAATTGCCTGTTTTCTTAGAGCCACTAAATAATTTTGCATCATCTTTTTAGTACTTATTTCTGTTGTTAGTGTTTTTTGCCAGAGAGTAGTTTACTTTTAGAAATTGCTACAATTTCATGGAATATAGTCTTAATTAATAAAGATTTTCGCAAAATAAATTGTCATTAATACCTTGAATCTTGTATTAACTACTCTATTTCAATTGAAGGATTTAGTTATTTCAATCTTGAAACAATTGAGGCAAACAATTTATACTATCCCTCTTTCCTTCTTAATTTTTTCGTAGGCTTCGTTAAGTTTTTGGAATTTCTCTTTCGCTGCATTTTGAACTTCAATTCCAAGATGGCTTACCTTGTCGGGATGGTATTTAACTGCCATTTTTCTATAGGCTTTTTTTACTTCAGAATCGCTAGCAGATTTGTCAACATCAAGAATTTTATAGGCTGTATCTGTATCATCAACAAACATCGATTTTATTGATTTATAATCGTTCAGGTCTATGCCAATTGATAATGCAATATGTTCGATAATAGACACTTCGGTTGGATGAACCAAATCGTCTGCTTTCGAAATTCCGAACAAAAAGTGTAACAATTGTAGGCGAGAGTGATAATCGAGATGCTGGGAAATTTGCCTACAAACATCATCAACTTGAATTTGTTGCTGAAGAATTCCTCTAAGCATTTGAACAGCTTCCGTAGCTTTTTCTTCACCAAAAGATCTGACAAAATATTCTTTTACATAATTAAGCTCCGATTTTAGAACTTTTTTGTCGGCTTTCATAACTGCCGCCACCAAAACCAACAAACTCACAACAAAATCGCCTGTTGTGGTTTCACCTTTTCTAAATATAGAATTTTCGCTTTTTGCTTCAAATACAGAACCTACCGCAAAAGCTAAAATTCCGCCTATTGGCCCAAAAAATGCCCAGCCCAATCCGCCTGCAATCCATTTTCCAAATTTCCCCATCTTATTATTTTATAGTTTTCAATATTTTGTCGATACTTAGAATTTGCGGAACCAGCAGATTTTTTTCGTCGTTCACTATCACAAAATCAGACTTTTCTATTCTCTCTTCTTCCGAAATTTGATTTTTTATTCTGTCAATAACGAGCTGTCTTTCAGTATTGTCTCTTTCAATAACTCTTTTAATCCTTATTTCGAGTGGTGCCGATACTGTTATTATTTTATCAAGTTCTTTGTAAGCTCCACTTTCAAATAGAATTGCTGCTTCCTTAATTATGTATTTTTTGTTATTATGTTTCTTCGCAACTTCATCGAAATTTAATTTTACTATAGGATGAATAATTGAATTAACTGTTTGCAAGTTTTTCTGATTATTGAAAATATTTTTCGCAAATTCTGTTTTATTAATTTCTCCTAAATCGTTATAGATTTCTATTCCAAATTTTGAAATCAATTCAAGCTTAACTTGTTCGTTATTATTTATAATTTGCTTTGCAGCTAAATCGGCTTGAAAAACAACAATACCTAATTGTTTGAATATTTCACAAACAATAGATTTTCCGCTTCCAATTCCGCCTGTTATTCCAACTTTTAAGCTCATTAATCTGTGTTTGTAATTTTTGATTTCTTTATTGTTGGCCCGAAATTCTTATTCCTTTCGATTATAAATTCAAGTTGTCTGGGATAAAATTTTATTACCTTAATAAATTGAGGAATTTCTTTTAAAAAAACATTCAAAAATTTGGTTTCTCCCGGATCGATTGAGTTGTAATCTGCTATAATTTCAAATTGATCAGGCCTTACATTTTCGTAATCGCTCAATCCTACGAGATAGGAAATTGTTATCTTGTTCGGAAAAGTTTTCATACTTAAACTATCCGGAATATTTTCAATTGCTACAGGAATTGAAATGTTTTCTTCTGTGTATTTCTCAACATTTTGCGTAGCCAAAATACGTTTATGACTGTATTTTATATTTTTTATTTTTTCGATTTGAATATTTTTTTCATAATTTTTACTAAGCTGCTCTACTTTGTAAAATTTTGTTTGGACATATTCAATTGTATCAATAATATTTTCGGGACCAGAAATCTCAATGCTGTCAGGCTCTAATAAAAGTCTGCCTTTTTGCATAAATTGTTTTTCGTAGGCAAAGTTTATATTTGCTTTCACTACAACATTTTTTTTCACTTTATGCGAAAACTTAAAAAACAGAGTATCTTGCAAAATATCAATGAGTTCTATTTCGGAACTTAATTGATCGCCAAAGTCTTTTAGAATTGGTTTAGTTGTAATAAAATAAGTTTCATTGTCTGACGCAGAGTTACGTAGCGAAAATGAATTTACATCGAAAACAATTGGCATCAATGTAGTGTTAATTTTGTAGCTCAGCAAAGTAAAACCAAATGAAGATATTCGAAAATCGAGGTATTTTGGTAGCTTGCTAATTAGAATTTTGTCTTTCGGGAAGTTGGTATATCTTACGGGATACGAAATAGTTGTTGTGTATTCTTTGCTTAGGGCATTCAAAAACCATAAAAAAGTTGCTATCACAATAAAAATAAAAAAAACACCAAATTTTTTATGGTATTTTTTCTTCAATTTGCTGAAATATCTGCTAATTTGTTCTATAAAATTCAATTTCAAAATTAATATTTAAATAGTTCAAAATTACTATAAAATATTTATTCTATTAGAAAATTGCTGTATGTGCTTTTTTTGATGCTATTCTATCAATCATAATAGTTGTTGATAGAATAGCAATTTTGCAAATGAATAAAAAATCAATAAGCGTAAAATCATCAGAACCCAAAATAAGGGTTTATAGAGAAATCATTTCAAATGTTGTTATGAAATGATTTTATAAAAGTTCTGATAGATTTATTTTTGTTGGGCAATATCTGCCGGGCTACTAAAAACAGAGTTTTTGTCAACTTTTAGTCTTACTTTTTCATCTACCTCGATGGTCATTGTAGTTTCTTTTATATCAGCAATTTTGCCATAAATTCCACCGGTAGTAACAACTGTATCACCCTTTTTCATTTCTTCACGAGCTTTTCGCAAATCTTTTTGCTTTTTCATTTGTGGACGAATCATAAAAAAGTAGAAAACAACAAAGATTAATCCTAAAAATATAAAGGTACTATATCCTCCTTGTTCGCCTTCTGCTCCACCTTGTCCCAACATTAAAATTATGTTTAGCATGTAATTTTCCATTTAAATTTAGTTTGTGAAATTAATATTCTAATAAAATAAATTGATTTTACTTATGTAATTGCTGCTATTTTGGCACATAAATATCGGCCAATATTGCAAGCTTAATTCTGTTTGGTTGAGTATTTGCCAAAACAGAGATTGTTTTGTTTTGCCTGCCTCTTCGTTTACCGCTGTCAAAAACTACTTCAATTGTTCCTTTTCCTCCGGGAGGGATCGGTTTTTTATTGAATTTTGGAACAGTACAGCCACAAGTTGCTTTTGCCGAACTAATAACAAGGTCGGAACCACCGATATTTGTAAAATTAAAGGTGTAAGAAACTTTTTCGCCTTGTATGATTAGTCCAAAATCATGCTCTTCGTTTTCGAACTTAAATTTTGGCAAAATATCTTTAACACTATCGCCTGAAGCTGAGATAGGATTATTAATAACTTCCGTAGAAATTTTTGGAACTGAACTATCTGTATTGTCCTTAGTGCTTTCAGAATTGCAAGATATTGAACTTACAATCAGTACAATAAGTAGTCCTTTTATTATATTGTTTTTTAGCATTTGTCAAAAAATTAAGTCTGCAAATAAACAATAAATTTAATTTTCCAGCAAGCTAAAAATTACGAAGTTGAATTCAGGAATTACATTTCAGTATCCATTGTCCCTATACTAAAAGGAATATCTGTACTGTCGGAATATGTTCTGAAAAAGCCAAAATTATTCAAATTGAGAGGGATATTTGATGCTTCGGTGCTACCCGAAAATCCATCATTGCAATCAACTTTTAATGCCAATTTTGTAATTATGTCGTTAGTATGAAACTCCGATTCAGAAAAATCAATATCTATATTTTTTTTCTCCTTCATTTCTTGAGAGATGCTTATTAATTCAGTTTTTGTAGTTTTTGCTGTAATGATCAAAAACACTTTATCGTCATTTATGGAATAATCGGTTGTTGAATTTGTACAACTATACAAAAAGCTTATACCAAAAAGTAGTAATATCCATTTTTTCATCTTAAAAGTTTTAACCAATTAATATTCTTATAAAAATAAAAAATGCAAATTCTAAAGTTGCAAATGCAATTAACATTCCCCAAAGTATCTTGTTACTTATTTTCTTCATTGTTAGTATTTTTAAAGTTTATCATTTTTTCTTTCCATTCTACAAAAAGTTGTTCTATTTCTTTCATTTCAAAGTTTAACAACATCATATTTTTGAATATCTCAGGCAATTCATTTTCAACAAATTTTTTCTTCATTGTTTCAAGTAAAATCTCTTTTGCCAAAGCCGACACAAAATAACCAATTCCTCGTTTATTGTAAATAATTCCACTGTCTTGCAAATATGTGTAGCTCCGACTGACGGTGTTTGGATTTACTTCAAGTTTTACTGCCAACTGTCTGATTGACGGGACTTTCTCGTCCGATTTCCATTTCTCGCTAAGAATATTGCTGCTGAAATAGTCAGCAATTTGCATATAAATTGCTTGTTTTTCGCGAAATTCCATTTTTAAACCTCCCTTTCTTTAAGTTTGAAAAATGCAGCAATATATATTGCACTTGGAATAAGAATTGTAAAAATAAGCTCTACTGTTTTTGACAAATTTTTTACAAAATCTATTGAGAAATAGTTTTCGAAGAAATGTGATCTGAAATTATTATCGAAATTGTGCCCAAATTCGTTGAAAGTTCCAAAAAATATTATTATTAATAAAAATGTAAAAAATGTAAAAGCTACATTTATCAGAAATCCGGTTAATAAGGTTTTGGCGATTGGATATTTTTTGAATGCCGTGGCTCCAAGAAAAAACACAGAATGAACCATTAAATATCCTTTGGAAAACTCAAATAGTCGTTCATTATTTATCAAATCGAAAATGTTGAATAGCTCTATCGATAAACCAAAAAGGCCCGACCAAACAATATTCACAAATGCAGCGAATACTTCGTAGCTAAGAAAACTTACAATCAACCATCCGAGAGATGTTGCAATGGCAGGAATAATGAATTTTTCGAAAGTTGAAGCAGGAACCATTATTTGAGTTAATGATTTTTCGGGAGTATTCATATCATAGTAAGACCTGCCTGCCAGAAAAATTGTTCCGGCAAATAGCATGAATACGAAAGATGCTGTGTGGAAATTGTCGAAATAAAATTCCTGACCGGGCGAAATACTATATGCCATAAAAAATGTTATTATAAATATTAGGCTGAAAAATCCACCGATACTTATTAGAAATATTTTTTTACTTAAATTAAATTTAAGTTTTGAAAAAAGCATAGCTCGATTAATATCAAATATTTGATTCATAGTCTAATTTTTTAAGAAGTTAGTAATTTGGTTTTTATCCGATAGAACAGCATTAAACAAAATCTCAAAATCGATGGGCGACTCTTCCTGACTATTTCTTTCTGTAACAAGGTATTGCCCTCCAAAAATTGGTTCGCTGTACAAAATGTTTTCGGAAATTTGATTTTCGTTCTCGGTTTTTATAAAGCTCAATTTGTTGGAAATGTTATTGATATTGTGATTAAAAATGATTTTTCCATTTTCGATAATTAGCACAGGATCAATAAGATTTTCCAAATCTCGCACCTGATGTGTCGAAATTAAGAAAATACGCTCATCGTTTATTGCTGAGGCTATTGCTTTCCGAAACTTACTTTTCGATGGAATATCAAGTCCATTTGTTGGCTCATCCATCAGAATTATTGAACACATACTAGAAATAGCAAAAGCGATGATGAATTTTTTCTTTTGCCCGTATGACAAATTGTTCAGTTTTTTGTTTCTATCTATCTCAAACTCTGCAATCAAATCGTTGAATAATTTGTGGTCGAATTTTTTGTAAAATTTACTAAAATTGTCAACATAGGTATCAATCTTAAAATCGGGCAAATAGAATTCTTCCGGAATCATATAAATATCGGATAATAACTGAGGTTGCCGATTCGCAACATCGAAATTGCCATTTTTTACCGCCCCTTCTTGTGCGTAAAGTAGTCCGCACATTATTTTAAGCAGGCTTGTTTTGCCGGCACCATTTTTCCCGAGCAATCCATAGATGTTTCCTTTTTGTAAACCTAAATCTAAGTTGTTGAACAACTTTCCGTGCTTGTCATAAGAAAATGACAAATTTTTAATTTCTAACATAATTTATCGTATTAGTGTACTACATAAATAGAACACTGCAAATGTATGCACATTTTTTATATTTCCAAATGAAAATGAAAAAAAATTAATTCTTTTTAGGCACATTAATTCTGCTTGATTTGTAATTGCCAGATTTTGTTTTGTTTAGACCTATTTTTTGAAAATTGAATATGCTGATTTTATTAAAAAAAAGAAAGAATTTATTGCTTGAATTCATAAAAATTGCAATTGTTTTTTCAAATTTGGATTTTAACCATGCTTTTTATAGAAGTTTTTGTGATTTTTCAATTTTGGCTGAAATTTTATTTAGGAATGAAACCGAACATTTTTCCAAAAAAATCAAATATATTTCCAAAAAAATTTATTAATAATATGATAATCAAATGTATAAGCTTATAATATTCAAATAAATATTGAAAATATTTATTTGAATTGAACAATTAGCAGTTTTCATCGTAAGTATGAAAAAGAAAAATATTTTGACAAAACATCAGGTATAGGCAATAGGAATATCAATAAAATCAACAAATACTGAAAAATAGTCGCTAATGTTAATATTTCCTCAAATATTACATGTTAAATTTTGAAATTATGAAAAAGACAATATTTCTCCTTTATTTAGTATCGGTTTCAGTTTTGCTTGTTGGACAAAATTGTGGACCTATCCAACAAATTTCTATCTCATCACAAACCATTGGAAATATGGGTGCATATTTTGATGGCACAAATGTAAGTATAAGCTCTACAATTGGTAATATTGTTACGGAAACTTTTAGCAACGAAAATGGCACACTCACACAAGGATTTCAGCAAAGTATTGCACTTTATCCAGATATTGAAATAATTCCTATCTCGTGTTTCGGAGCTTCTGACGGATATGCCGATATTTCAATAATAGGAGGGATTCCTCCATACACTTTCCAATGGTGGAATAGTGATACTTCAAATTTTCAGAATAATTTAAGCAATGGAGAATATTATATTACAATTTTCGATGCTGACGGAAACTCAACAGTTCAGAGTATTTCCATGATTGAACCTCAGGAAATTGATGTAGTTTTAACTGGAACCGATGTTGGTACGGTAATCGGAATTATGGGATCAATTGATATTTCAGTAAGTGGCGGAAGCGGTACATATTTTTACAATTGGAGCAATAGTTTAACCACAGATAATCTAATAAACTTAAGTTCAGGTTTATATACTATTACAATTACTGATGCTAATGGTTGTACGGCAGTTGATAGTATTTTCATAGACGATTTGAGTGTACCAACAACTCCCAATTGGCAATATTCAGTTACTTCTGCAAATCATACTATTTTGATATTAGGTACTATTGATATCACCATAAATTCAATTCAAATTGAAGGAGGAGATTATGTAGGTGTATTTTACGATTCTTCGGGCACTTTAAAATGTGGAGGATATAGTGAATATCAAAACATTGGAAATAGCACAATCAGTGCCTGGGAAAATGATGGCACAACATCTGGAAAAGATGGATTTTACGCAAATGAACAATTTGTATGGAAAATCTGGGATGCCTCAGAAAATACAGAATTTATTGCTGAGGCAACATATATGCAAGTTGGATTTTCGCATTTCGGAAATTTTGCTACAAACGGTTTGAGCGGTTTGGCTAATCTTACAGCAAATGTTTACGATTCACAATTCATTACTTTTCCGGAGAGTTGGAGTATTTTTTCAACATATATTATTCCTTCAAATCCAAATATTGACGATGTAATGCAAAATATTATATCGGATGTAATTATCGTAAAAAATGATATTGGTCAAACATATTGGCCGCAATACAGTGTAAATTTAATTGGCGATTTATATATTGGAGAAGGCTATCAAATAAATATGAACATTTCAAATACATTAGAAATTGTTGGCAGTGCAGTAGTTCCGGAGAATACAACAATTATTTTAGATCAGGGCTGGAGCATAATTGCATACCTTAGAAATAATCCGGCTGCGATAGTTACTATGCTCGACAGCATTTCTAATTCAATAATTATAGTAAAAAATGGATTAGGAAATGTTTATTGGCCTCAATATGGCGTAAATTTGATTAATACTATGTATCCTGGCGAAGGCTACCAAATAAATCTCACAAATTCGGTACCGCTCACTTATCCTGCAAATTAGTAATCTTATTATAAATAATTTTAAAATTTAAGAAAATGAAAAAAGCAATATTCAGTTTAGCATTAGCACTGTTTTTTATAATCCCTGTATTTGCCCAATTAAACGATGCCATAAACTATCAGGCAGTTGTAAGAGACAGCAGTGGGAATATTTATCAGTGTGGAATAGTAAATTTCAAAATCAGCCTCTTGCGAGGAAGTGAAAACGGACCAATTGTTTATGAAGAAGAACATTTGGGCGATTCCACAAATAACTATGGATTGATAAATCTGAATGTTGGAGAAGGAATTCCTACAACGAATTCGACAGGAAATAGCTATATATATAATACAATCGACTGGGGAAATCAAAAACATTTTTTAAAAATAGAAATTGACATTTATGGAACCGGCTACGAATGGATGGGAACTTCGGAACTGGCAAGTGTCCCATATTCATTGCATTCAATAAAAGCAAAAGAACTTGATAAACCTTTCGATGCAGGCATTGAACAATATTTAATGCAAACTCCGATAGAGTCAACCCTTGCCAGTGACACAATAGTTATCATTACTGATATTGATTATAAACCAAAAAAAATTGTAATATTTATGCAATGCATAGGAGTCAGTGGTTCAGTAATTGGAGAATCAGATTGCGATTGGTTTGACAGAGATCAAGATGGTTTAGGATACTCAAGATTGACATATTACGATTCACTATCAAACAAAAACACAGAATTAATCGAAAATACTCGAAAAGTTGGAATGATTTTCGGGGATGTGCAAAATTTTCAATATTGGGAAGTTGAAACCTACGAAGGGTATATAAAACTATTTCCCGGCGAGTCTCAAGGACTGCCGCCTTTTGTTACTAATGTAAAGCTAATTTGGGAAGTAAAATAATTATTTTATCAAACTAAATAATTTGTTGTACATTAGCGGTCTGCCAATTGGCAAAAATTTCAATTTGAAAAACTTCAATTCTATTAAAATGAAAAAAGGATTACTAATTACAGCAAGTGCTTTTATTCTGATTTTTGCATTTTTTTCATGCAGTTTTAATACAAACAAAGAACAGAGCAGTAGTAAAAACAGCAATAATAAAAATGAGACAACTTTATTGGCAAGTACTATTATACCTGACAACAATTTTGAAGTCCCAGACAAAAGCATAGATTTAAGAGCAAACGATACGATTGTTATAATTACTGATATAGATTATAAGCCTAAAAAAATCGTCATTTTCATGACATTTTACGATGATCGTGATACAAATATTGGACAATCAACTTGTATTTGGTTAGAAGGCGATTCTGCCACAACCCAAATGTCAAGTCTTGATTTCTCTTCTACAAGTACGAAGTCGAAAGCATGGATAAAAAAGCTATTACGAAACACAACCAAGGTTGGTTTGTATTATCAGGATAAAAATAATATGCAGTTTTGGAATGTTGAAACTGTAGCCCAAAAAGGTGATTCTCATTATAAAAAGGTAATAATTACTCAAGGCGAAAGGAAAGGTAATCCTTTAATCCCTGCAAGAATAGAATATAATTTTCATGTAGAGTAGTTCTTATATTTCAGATATTTATTTCTAAACTTAATAAAATTAGCGGAAAATATTGGCTCTTGAATAGTCATATTTTCCGCTTTGTTTTCTTAGAGGCACTATTTAGGAGAATTTTCAAATATTTATAGTTCATTTTCAAATATAAAAAAATTATACCTTTGAAAATTGAATTTATTGAAAATGAATAAAGAGTTTTAAATGGGAATTTTAGAATTAACAAATCAATCTAATATAATGAAAACTATAAATTTAAGTAAAAAGATTTTTACTATCATCCTTTTTTCGCTAATAATTTTTAGTTGTAAAAAAGACGAAGACCAAGGACCTCCACCACCAATTTACATAATTGAAAGTGACACAAGCGGAACCCTTGGCGAATTGATTGTTCATGTCTATTACAGTCATGGATTGTTTAATCCGACAGTTTCGGTAGCTCCGTCATACACACAAGTGAATTTGTATCCATCGATAGAAGCTTATGCTATGTTGTTGCCAATGTATCAGACATATACTTATTTGTCTGACGAAGTATATTTTGGTTTTTTGAGTCCGGGCACCTATGTAGTTGAGGCACTAAATGATATCAATGGTAGCGAATATTATGGTTCGGCTACCGCAGTTATTATTGGTGGCATTTTGTTTCAACAAACAATCACGATGGAAAAAGTTCAAATCTAATATTTTGGACAATAGAGTAAAGGGGGCTTCTAAAAATAGTGAATTTCAAGGCGTAAGAAATTTGCATTTATAGAAGTCCCCTAAATATAAATTATTGTAATAACACAGATACAGTTTTCGAAAAATGAATTTTGATTTAATAGTAATAGGAAGTGGTCCGGGAGGATATGTTGCAGCAATAAGAGCATCGCAACTTGGAATGAATGTAGCCGTTGTAGAACGTGCTGAGCTTGGCGGAATTTGCCTAAATTGGGGTTGTATTCCTACAAAAGCTTTGCTGAAAAGTGCACAGGTTTATAAAAATATTATTGATGCACAAAACTACGGTATTGAGATAAATGGCGATATTTCTCCAAATTTCTCCAAAATAGTTGAAAGAAGTCGTTTGGTGGCTGAGGGGATGAGCAAAGGAATTCAATTTCTTTTCAAAAAAAACAAGATTGAACATCTAAAAGGAATTGGCAAAATTGTTGAAAAAGGACTTGTAGAAGTAACAAATAGTGAAGGAAACAAAACAAATTTTTCGGCAAAAAACATAATTCTTGCCACAGGAGCGCGTTCGCGTCAGCTTCCAAATTTGCAGCAAAATGGGAAAAGCATAATTGGTTATCGCGAAGCACTCTGTTTGCCAAAACTTCCAAAATCGTTGATTGTAGTGGGTTCAGGAGCTATAGGTAGCGAATTTGCGTTTTTCTATTCGAGTCTCGGCACTAAAGTAACTTTAGTTGAATTTCTGCCAAATATTGTGCCTTTCGAAGACGAAGAAGTTTCTAAAAACTTGGGAAGGTCTTTCAAGAAATCAAAAATTAAAGTTATGACAAAATCAACTGTTCAGTCGGTCGAAATTGTTGATGACATTTGCAAAGTTTCTATCGAAACGAAAAAAGGCATTGAGATTCACGAAGCAGAAATTGTTCTTTCGGCAGTTGGGATTAGCCCAAATATCGAAAATATTGGGATTGAAGAATTAGATATCAAACTTGAAAATTCAAAAATTAAGGTGGACGATTTTTACCAGACAAATGTTGAAGGAATTTACGCAATTGGCGATATTGTTCATGGTCAGGCATTGGCACATGTTGCTTCTGCGGAAGGAATAACTTGCGTTGAAAAAATTGCAGGATTAGATGTTGAGCCTATCGATTATTATAATATTCCGGCTTGTACTTATACCTCTCCGGAAGTGGCTTCTGTGGGGCTTACCGAAAAAATGGCTATCGAAAAAGGATATGAAACAAAAATTGGAAAATTCCCATTCACAGCCTCAGGAAAGGCAAACGCAATAGGTAGCCGAGACGGATTTGTAAAACTTATTTTCGATGCAAAAACCAACCAGCTTCTCGGTGGGCACATGATTGGTGCAAATGTTACAGAAATGATATCGGGGCTTATGCTTGCGAAAAAAATGAAAATGACTGCCCACGAAATTATAAAATCGGTTCATCCTCATCCAACTTTGTCGGAAGCAATTATGGAAGCAGCGGCTGCTGCTTACGATGAAGTTATTCATTTGTAAAAACTAAGTAATTATTTTACTCTTCCATTATTAAATAATATCAATAGAAATATTCAATTATGAAAATTATGAAAAAAACATTTTATTTAACAATTTCATTTCTGTTTGTTTTTTCTGTTTTGTTTTCACAAAATGGGAATATCTCTAACAATGAGCTTCAGAAAATAAAAAACACCTTCAAGAAAGATGCAAACACAATTGCAATAACTAATGCTTTGACCTCGAACGATATTAGTAAACTCGTTTTAAATCGTGATAATGTCGGAAAAACCGACCATTTTTTCAAATATAAAGTCGATGTAAAAGGCATAACCAACCAAAAAAGCTCCGGTAGATGCTGGATGTTTACAGGTCTGAATGTGCTTCGTCCGAAATTGATGAAAAAATACAATCTCGAAACTTTTGAGTTTTCCACCAACTACCTGTATTTCTACGACCAGTTGGAAAAAGCGAACCTTTTCCTCGAAACTGTGATTGCCACCGGACAAAAACCAATGACCGACAAAAAAGTCGAATGGCTTTTTAAAAGCCCAATTAATGACGGAGGAGTATGGAATTCATTAACAAATCTTGTTGAAAAATATGGTCTGATTCCGAAACAAGCAATGTCTGAAACATACAGCAGCGAAAATACAAGAATGATGGTGAAGCTGATTAAAAGAAAACTTAGAGAAGATGGTCTGGAGCTTCGGGCTTTAGCAGAAAAAAAAGCAAATGCTAAGACAATTCATGCTAGAAAAATTGAAATGCTCGCAGAAATTTACAGAATGCTCGCACTAAATCTTGGAGAACCACCAAGCGAGTTTTCGTGGCGATATACTGATATAGATAGGAAAATCAGCGAGTTGAAAAAATATACTCCACAAAGTTTTTTCAAAGAAACTTTGCCAAATGTAGATTTCAACAATTATGTAATGTTGATGAATGATCCAAGCAAAGAATATTATAAACTCTACGAAATTGAGCTCGACAGAAATGTTTTGGAAGGAAAAAACTGGCTATTTTTAAATTTACCATCAAATGAAATAAAAACATTTGCAAAAAATTCGATTAAAAACAACGAAGCCATGTATGCTTCCTGCGATGTAGGGAAACAATTGAACCGTGTGGAAGGCTTGTTACTTACCGATAATTACGATTATGAATCGCTTTACGGAATTGAATTTGAAATGAACAAAAAAGAGAGAATCATCTCCTTCGAAAGTGGTTCTACTCATGGAATGGCTTTGGTAGCAGTTGATGTAGATGAAAACGACAATCCAACAAAATGGCAATTTGAGAATAGTTGGGGAGAAAATGCAGGGCACTTAGGCTACCTCACTTTTTCCGACAAATGGTTCGATGAATATATGTTTCGAATTGTAGTTCTGAAAAAATTCATTGACGAGAAAACTCTAAAACTATTAGATCAAAAACCAATTTTACTCCCACCATGGGATCCTATGTTTTCTTCCGATGAGTAAAAATATAATTGAAAATTATATAAAATATAAGAAATGTCTAATTCTTAAAAACCATTGAAATGGGTACACTTAGCACTAGCAATATTTTCCTACTAATATCATATGCAGTAGTGTGCATAGCAATTGGAATTTGGAGTACTTTTAAGCAAAAAGACAACGATTTCCTTATTGCCGGAAGAAAACTGACAACATTTGGATTTGTGGCTTCGGTGGTTGCCGGATACATTGGTGGGAATTCTCTGGTAGCATACACTGCTTTTGTATATCAATATGGTTTATCGGCAATTTCATTATTTGTTGGGACATCCATCGGATTTTTGCTATTTATCTATTACGCATTAAGAATCAGAAGAATAGGAAAAGAAAAAAAGTTCCTTACACTTTCAGATTGGTTTTACGAAAAATTCGACAAACGCTCTGGTTTTGTTTCCTCTATAATGATATTGTTGGTTTACTTTGGATTTTTGATGAACCAATTTATTGCCGGAAGTTCAATACTTTCAAGCATAAGTGGTTGGTCATATGAATTTGCACTCTTTATTTCTGGCGCTGTGATAGTTATTTATTTGAGCCTTGGAGGATTTAATAGCGTAATCAGAACCGATATTTTTCAATATCTTGTTTTGCTTGTTTTATTAATCATGGTAGGATTTGTAATGTTCGGCGAAAAACGCTCGCATGTTGTAGATTTGTTCGATAGTTCCCACCTGCAAATTTCAAAAATTGCAGCATTTATGATTTATGGAATTTCATATGTATTTTTTTCGGCAGAATACTGGCAAAAAACTTATGCTGCAAAAGACGATATAGTAATAAAAAAAGGCTTGAGAGGTTCGGCAATTTTGATAGTAATTTCCGGATTAGCACTTTCCTTAATAGGTCTTTATGCCTGGGCATATATTCCCGGATTGGAAGCGAAAGATGCGGCAGCATCGGGACTATCGGCGCTTTTGCCTCAATCGTTAACCGGACTTGGTTTGATGTTGGTTTTTGCTGCAATAATGAGCTCAGCCGATACAATGGTTTTTGTTCTTTCAACAAGTGTAGCAAAAGATTATGTCGCCAGATTTAAAACGCAAAAAACCGATGAACATCAGTTAAAAAAAATAACACGTATTTTTATTGTCATTTTTTCAATATTAAGTGTCGGCGGAGCTTTCTTTTTTAGAGACATTATTAGCTTAATCTTAACTGTTACCGGAATTGGATTTTCATTAATTCCATCGGTGATAGCATCGTTTCATTGGAAAATTCATAATGTGGCTGCATTTGCAAGTCTTCTAAGTGGATTTGTTTATATTTTGATTTTAATCATTACAGGAAATTTAATGTCGGAAGCAGCAGTGGCATCAGCCATTGTGTCTGCCTTAGTTTTATTAGTATTTCAATTATTCTTAAGAAAAAAAACAAAGCTTTGAGAATGGCTGTTGGCTCTTGGTTGTTGGCTAAAAGCTAAAGTCCAAAAGCCAAAGGCTAAGGGCTAAAAGCCAAAAGCAAAAATAATCAATCCATCATGACCGCAACCATACTTTTTTCAATAATAATATCATATTTCGCTGTTCTGTTAATCATTTCATTTTTTACAGGAAAAGGGGCAAACAACGAATCATTTTTTCTTGGCAACAAAAAATCGCCATGGTTTGTTGTGGCATTCGGAATGATTGGGACTTCGCTTTCGGGCGTAACTTTTATTTCAGTTCCCGGCTGGGTACAGTCAAGCCAATTTACTTATATGCAAATGGTTTTTGGATATTTTTTCGGATACCTTGTGATTGCTAATGTTCTGATGCCATTGTATTATAAACTAAATCTCACTTCAATTTACACATATTTGGAGCAAAGATTTGGATTTTGGTCATACAAAGTTGGAGCGTCATTTTTTTTACTTTCGAGAACATTCGGAGCTGCTGCTCGACTTTATCTTGTTGCATTAGTTTTACAACTAATTGTTTTCGAAGAATGGGACATCCCTTTCTGGCTTACAGTGTTTATAACGATTCTTCTGATTTGGCTTTATACTTTTCGTAGCGGAATAAAAACTATAATTTGGACAGATAGTTTGCAGACATTTTTCATGCTACTGGCAGTTGGAATAAGTATATATTTGATTTCGGAAAAAATGCAGTTTAATTTCAGTGAACTTTTTTTAAGCATTTCTGATAGCGATTTTTCCCAAATTTTTGTTTTCGACAATTGGAGAGCAAAAAACTTTTTTCCGAAACATTTTCTTGGAGGAGCATTTATTGCCATTGCCATGACAGGTTTAGACCAGGACATGATGCAAAAAAACCTAAGCTGCAAAAACATTGGTGATGCAAAGAAAAACATGTACTGGTTTAGCATAATTTTGATTTTTGTAAACCTCGTTTTTTTGGCGCTCGGAGCATTACTTTTTATTTATTCACAAGAGTTCTCAATAGAATTGCCAATTCGGTCGGACGAAATATTTCCATTTATTGCAACGAAACTGAATTTAAGCCCAATCTTGAGTATTTTTTTTACAATAGGTTTAGTTGCCGCAGCATATTCGAGTGCAGATTCGGCTCTTACTGCACTTACAACCTCCTTTACAGTTGATATTTTGGGGACACAAAAAGCATCAGAAGAAAAATTAAAAAAAACTCGAATAAAAGTTCATGTATTTTTTTCAATAGTATTAGCAATTGTAATTTTAATATTAAATTTAATTAACAATAGGAGTGTAATTGATATAATATTTATAGTTGCCGGCTATACCTATGGCCCATTGCTTGGAATCTATGCTTTTGGTTTACTCACTAAATTTCAAGTGAAAGACAAATTTGTCCCTTTGATTTCAATCTTATCTCCAGCAATTTGTTTTGTTTTGAGTGAAAATTCAGAATATATATTCTTTGGTTATAAATTTGGATTTGAATTGTTAATTCTAAATGGTTTTTTTACATTTGTAGGTTTGCTAATTATTAAAAAGAAATGATAAAATAGCGATTTTTTTGGATTAATGATTAATGATTTTGTGAGCTTAGTTTATAAATAGTTTATAACAGTTTGTCAAAAATTTATTCAAATTTGATGATTATGTTATTAATTAGTAGAAAATTTTAATGGATTAAATTATTATGAAGCATATACTTACAGCTATAGTTATAATATTCATAATATCGGTGGAAGCATTTTCGCAAGGACAATATCCTACCGATATTGGTAAAAACTATATGATTCCTGATATAGGAGTTCCCGGTTATTCTACAAAAATTGAAATTATAGCAAAATATAATGGACATATCAACAATTCCTCGAATGCACAAACTTTACTTCCTTTCGATGAAAATACATATTCTTTTGGAGCAGGAATGGATGGTTTATATCTGAATGAAATAGGTGATGATATCAGAGTTATATGCTCGAATTCTGCGGACAATAGTAAAATCACAATAGGTCCTTTGGTTGTGAGTTCCGATGGACATCTTATTACAACTCAAATATTTGTGCATCACTTTTTAAATCCAAATTCATTTATTTGGTACGAACTGAATCCTGAATTTAAAATTCCGATATCTGTTTATAAAACCAATTCGGTAATTTTTATTGATACGTTTTATGTAGTACAGCCATTTCCGGCCTACTCCTCAACAAATCCTATTATAGAGCTTGGCGATGGTGAAATAGGATTAAATGAATATGCTGGAATTAGATCTCCGAGAGGAGCCATAATTTTTGAAGATTTAAATTTATCAAATGGCATATATAAAATAAATACCTCTGATGATTGCGATCCATATAGTGCTGGAAATCAGGCATATCTTCCTGCAACAATAATAAGCCTAAAGGATATTTATATTGACAGTTTAGATATTAGTGCAGACGGAAAAGATGCAGGACCAGGTGGTGGCGGTGGCGGTGCCGGTAGTCGAAATGGAATGAGCGGAAATGGATTTAGTTCCGGTGGACATAGTTGTAGTGGACCTGGATCAGTCGGACAAACAGCAGCAGGTTCAGGAGAAAGCAGTGGGGATATATATACTAATAATACAGGAAGTCTTTTTCTGGGAGGATTTAGTTTAAACGGAATTCCTGGTGGAACAGGTATTTGCGACCAGGGCGGAGGTGGAGGAACAGGTAATCCTTTGGGCTTAAGTGGAGGCGCTGGAACAGTTGGCTTTCAAACTCCTATGTATGGAGGATATGGAGCAGGAAGTGCAGGAGGTGAAAGAGATATAGGTGGTGGTGGTGGAATTACATACGGTGGAGGAGGAGCCAGTTATGCTCAGCATGGTCAAGATGGAGAAGGAAATGTTCTTGACACAAGTTTTATTTCTAATGCAGGTTATAGATATGGGAATAGGTATGTAGTCCCATTAGCTGGAGGTTCAGGTGGTGGAGCAGGAAATGTTTGGTCTCAGCAATTTGGAGGAAATGGCGGCGGCGGCGGCGGTGCTGTAAGTGTTTATGCTTATGGCAGTACTCAAATAAATGGAATTAGAGCCAAAGGTGCAGATGGAACAAATGGAGTTTTTGCATGGTCTAGTGTTTACAATTTTAAAGGAGTTTCCGGTGGTGGAGGTGGCTCTGGCGGTGGAGTCATTATTGGCGCTAAAAATGGGAATACAGGGGCTAATATAATAAATGTAGATGGTGGAGATAAAGGATATGGAGGATTTTATAATGGCAATCAAATTAGTAATGATACTGCTAGCCATGACGGAGGGCTGGGTAGCCCGGGAAGGGTTAGAATTGATGGTACTTATACTCAAAAAATAATTTCTGATTCGGCTTCATTTGGAGTAGGCCCAACAAGTGATTCTGCTCGTTTTATTGTTAGCAACACAATTTTGCATGGAACGGGCGATGGTGGAACAATTAGAATCTATGTTAAACCGCAAAGTCAATTAAACTGGCAATTAGAATATTCGATTTATTCATATACAGATACATGGTCTTATGAATTGGATTTACAAGCATTGTCGTTTATTGACGATACTTTTTTTGTTGCCATTATGCAGGAAATCCCACCCCCATACAACTCTGAATACTGTAAAGTTCCTGAATATATATTTTCACAGTTATCAACTAATATATTTGTAACAAACCGTCCTACTATTGCTGTATCAGATACTGCCTTTGTTTTTAATCAAGCGACTTCATTTATAGATGTTCAAGCAAATGATTACGATCTTAATGGAGATCCTTTCACAACCTCAATTTTATCAGGTCCTAATTATGGTAGTGCTTCAGTAGTTGATGGAGATAGTATTCAGTTTATTCCGGACACATCTTTTGCCGGTAATGATACAATTGTTTATATAGTTTGTGATAATTCATTCCCTCAGTCCTGCGATACAGCATTTGTATATTTGTTTGTATATGCACCAAACGCAGCTCCAATTACTTCTACTTTATATTTTAACACTTTTGAAGAAGTCCCGGTATTTACAGATACCCTCGCAACTATTGAAGATGCAGAATTAGATACAATTACTATTACAATTTTAAATCCTGGCGATATTCATGGTACAATTGATCTGACAATTGATGATTTTACATATACCCCAAATGACGATTATTATGGAATTGACACCATTGTTTATCAAGCTTGCGACTCACAATTTCCTCCAGCATGCTCAATTGATACAATTTTTATAACAGTTGAAAATATAGATGATCCACCAATTATTGTTAATGAAAATGAAATTTCAATAGATGAAATCTCGGTTAGTACTGACGAAGACACGCCTATCAGTGTTTGTTTAAATGTAATAGATGTAGAATCAAATGCCCTTGATATAAACTTTGGTAGTGCAAGTAATGGAGAAATTATTTATGAACCATTGTCTGATACATGTTTCATCTATCAACCTGATTCTAACTTTTTTGGAATTGATACAGCAACAATTTATGTTTGTGAAACCGAATCATCACTTCTATGCGATTCTATTGATGTAATAATTAATGTATTAGCTGTGAACGACACAGTTTCAATTAATGATGAAAATGGTGTTCCGATCGATTATCTTTATACTTCTACGCCGGAAGATACTCCGATAATAATTTGTCTTGAAGTATCTGATGCCGAAAACGATTTAATTGATTTGAATTCAGCATATTCAATAACAAACAATGGACTGATAGATATTCTTCCAATGGGCGATACATGTATAGTCTATCAACCAAATGAAAATTTTACAGGAGTCGATACAATTGTTGCATTCGTTTGCGAAACTTCAACTACTGAACAATTGTGCGATTCAATAATAATAGTAATTGATATTACACCTGAAGACGATGCTCCACAAGTAGTAGATTCAACAGGAAATCCGATAGAAACTATTGAGCTAACTACAGATGAGGATACACCAGTAGAAATTTGCTTCGATATTAATGATCCGGACAATGATATTGTTGATGTAAGTAGTATTTTAGCAATAACTAATAATGGCACAATTGACTTATTGCCCCCAAATGATACATGTATTGTTTACAATCCAAATCCTAATTTTGCGGGTATTGATTCATTTTATGTTATTATTTGCGAACAAAATCCTCCTTATTTATGCGACTCTGTATTAGTGATTGTAGATGTTTTACCTGAAAATGATTCTATTTCAATAGTTGATGGAAATGGCGATCCGCTAGAAATTATGTATGTTACAACTCAGGAGGATGTCCCGGCACAAATATGTTTCGATGTCCTTGACCCTGATGGGGATATAATAGATGTTACTAACGGATATTCTATATTGAATAATGGACAAATTATCTATAGTCCAACTGGTGATACTTGTATAGTTTATGAACCGAATACTGATTATTTTGGTATAGATTCCCTAATAGTTTATGTTTGCGAAACTTCAACTGCCGATATGTTTTGCGATTCTATACTGGTAGTCATTAATATTACACCTCAAGAAGATTCTCCTGAAATTTTAGACGAAAATGGTATTCCATCTGATACAATAAATGTAATAGTTCAAGAAGATATTGAATCAGATATTTGTTTTGATGTTTACGAACCTGATGGCGACCCTGTTGATGTTGTTAATATTATTCCAGTTTCAGGAATTGGAACAATTAATCCCCAACCAATTGGTGATACATGTGTTTCTTACTTGTCAGGACTCAACTTTTTTGGCACTGATACTTTTATTGCAATTGTTTGCCAAACCAGTTTCCCAATGACCTGCGATTCGGTAGTAGTAATTGTTGAAGTTACACCAGAAAATGACTCAATTTATGTAGTTGACAATACAGGACAACAAATTGATATCGTTCATGCAACCACACCAGAAGAAACTGCTGTTGAAATTTGCCTTAATGCTTTTGACCCTGATAGCGGCTATGTAGATGTATTTGGAGGATTTTCTATAAATGGAAACGGAAGTATATATTTCCTTCCATTAGGTGATACTTGTTTCACATATATCCCAAACACCGATTTTTTCGGAAACGATACTCTGACTATAGAAATTTGCGAAACTCAATTCCCATTCTGGTGCAACACAGTTACGGTTGTTGTTGATGTTACACCTGTAAATGACACTGTTGTAATTGTTGAAAACGGTATTCCTGTCGAAGAGATTGGTGTATTAATCATAGAAGACACTCCTAAAGAAATTTGTATAGAAGTTGAAGAAGTTGATGGACAAAGTGTCGATGTTACAAATTGGTATTCAGTTACAAACAATGGATACGTTGATATAACACCTCTTGGAGATACTTGTTTTACTTACATTCCAAATCTTAATTTCTTGGGTACTGATTCTATTTGGATATACGTATGTGAAACAATATGTATAGACTGTTGCGATTCTGTTTTAGTGATAATAAATGTACTTCCTCAAAATGATCCTCCATTTATTATTGACAGCTTAGGTTTTCAGTTGGACACTTTATTTCTCTCTACATACATGGATTCAACAGTTGAAGCATGCGTCGAATTTTTTGATTATGAAAATAACAATGCTTATCTTAGTTCAATTCTGAATGGTCCTTCAAATGGAAGTTTCTCAATTTTGGAAGGAGATTCTTGTATTAGCTATACCCCATTTGCAGAATTTTCAGGAAATGATACAATCTGGATTGAACATTGCGACGATGGAATTCCGCCAGCATGCGATTCTACAATAGTCATAATAAACGTTATCCCTGACAATACAGCCCCAATAATTCTTCAAAATAGCCTCCCAATAGATACAATTTTTTATACTATCATGGAAGACGAATCAATTCTATTATGCCTTGATGTTTGGGATTATGAGAATGATTCTCTTGATATAACCAGTGCAATTTCTTTGGGAGGAAACTCTAATATTTATGGAATCAGTTCTGGAGACACTTGTATATCAATCTTTCCAAATTCCGATTTTTATGGCTCAGATAGTATTCTTGTAATAGTATGCGATGATGGAATTCCTTTTATGTGCGATTCTGTGTACGTATATATTAATGTTACATCTATACCTGATCCTCCAAGTTCCTCTTTAGAAATTGACGGGATAACATATCATGAAGATTCTGTCATGGGAATCACTACAAATGAAGACGAAAGTTTTAATTTTTGTTTAACCATTTTTGATCCGGAATTTGATTCATATTCCATTTCGTTTTTCCCTCCCCCAACACTTGGAATTATTGTAGCAAATTTAGTTTCTGTTGGCCTGGATTCTTGTTTTATTTATTATCCGGATTCCAATGCATTTGGACA
>JABHKC010000152.1 GCA_018692315.1 Bacteroidota bacterium
CGCTTCATCAACAACAAGTCTAAAAATAAACTTTCTGAATTTTAAAGGCAATTCATTTTTTTATGATACTGAAAATGCCCGCTATAATGTTGTGCATTTTTATTTTATCAAATACATATAAATAAGAAACTAAAACCAACTGCCCCTTTGTTGAAAAACAGAAATGAAATTTTCTATAGAGCGGTCATATCCTTTTTCAATATCATCTGGAAAATAGCAAGCAGGAAGCTCTCCATTTTTCCTATGATTACTAAGACAATCACAACAAATTCCCTTCTTGCTGCAAGGATACGAACAATTACAAAATTCTACATTTTTTTCTTTAGAACAAGTTTTCATAACAAATTGATTTATAATCTTTTCAAATGCCAAAATTACAAGTTAATTTAATAATAAAGAAATAATTATTAGCAAAAGAAAATTAATTACTTACTTTGCCGATTAACTATATAATTTTTTTGAAAGTGCCAAAAACTAAATATATTTTTGTAACTGGTGGTGTAACCTCTTCCCTCGGAAAAGGAATTATTTCTGCATCCCTTGGAAAATTGCTTCAAGCACGAGGTTTTAAAGTGACAATTCTAAAATTAGACCCATACATTAATATAGATCCAGGGACAATGAATCCATTTGAACATGGAGAATGCTATGTTACAGACGATGGCACTGAAACCGATCTTGACTTAGGGCACTACGAAAGATTTCTAAATATTCCTACCTCAAAATCTAATAATGTAACCACTGGAAAAATCTATCAATCAGTAATTGAAAAAGAACGTCGTGGTGATTATCTTGGCAAGACAGTTCAAATCATTCCTCATATCACTGATGAAATCAAAAGAATGATTAAAATTCTTGGGAAAGGTCAGAAATATGATGTTGTAATTACAGAAGTTGGAGGAACAGTTGGAGACATTGAATCTTTACCATATATTGAAGCATTGAGGCAATTAAAATGGGATTTCGGTCAGAATTGCCTGGTAATTCACCTTACTTTAGTTCCATTTCTACCATCATCGGGCGAATTAAAAACTAAACCTACACAACATTCAGTTAAGATGCTGCTCGAAAATGGTGTCCAGCCAGACATTCTTGTTTTACGAACTCAAAAAGAACTTACTCAAGATGTTAGAAAAAAAGTTGCATTGTTTTGCAATGTTACCATCGATTGTGTAATAGAATCAATAGATGTTTCTACCATCTATGAAGTTCCATTGAAAATGCGTTCTGAAAAATTAGATGAAAGAGTTTTAACCAAACTTGGATTGCAAGACACAGAAGACCCAGCTTTAATTCCATGGACAAATTTCGTATCAAAGTTAAAAGAACCTGAATTTCATACCGAAATTGCATTAGTTGGAAAATATATAGAATTAGCCGATGCTTATAAATCTATTTTAGAATCCATAATACATGCTGGTGCTGCAAATAAAACAAAAATTAAAGTCAATCTGATATCCTCAGAAAATATAAATAATGATAATGTAGAAGAAATTTTCAAAAATATAAAAGGAGTAATTGTAGCTCCTGGGTTTGGGTTTCGAGGTATCGAAGGAAAAATAATTGCTATAAAACATGTTCGAGAAAACAATATACCATTTTTAGGTATTTGTCTCGGGATGCAATGTGCTGTTATAGAATTTGGGAGAAATATTCTGAATTTAGATAAAGCTCATTCTACTGAAATGAACCCGAAAACTCCTAATCCGGTCATTGATATTATGGCAGAGCAAAAAGACATCAATGAAAAAGGTGGGACAATGCGTCTAGGAACGTACCCATGCAAAATTATTAAAGGGAGTTCAATTGAACAAATCTACAATGAAGAAATTATTTCTGAAAGACATCGGCATAGATACGAATTCAATAATGAGTACCTTTCCCTATACGAAGAAGCAGGTATGAAAGCAGTAGGTATAAATCCTGATTCAAATCTTGTGGAAATTGTAGAACTTTCAGGACATCAATGGTTTGTAGGGGTACAATTTCATCCTGAATATAAAAGTACAGTATTGAACCCCCACCCTATATTTGTTAGTTTCATTAAAAATATTATTGGAAACTAATCATCTGAAATAATAAACCTTTTATCAAATATAAATTTATCAAAAGACAATTAATTAATAAGTAATGGATAGAAATCAATTAACAGGAATTTTACTAATAGCTGCACTATTTATTGCATTTTTTTATTTCACACAACCTTCGGAAGAAGAACGTTTAACACAAAAGAGAAAAAAAGATTCTCTCGAACAAGTATATCATCAGCAGGCTGTTGAAAGGCAACAAAAAGCAGCTGAGATTGAAAATAGAGAACAAACTATCGCAAACGATAATGCCAACGATTCTGCAAAATTTGCTCAAATTACAGAAAAATTCGGTTCATTTTCAAAAGCAACAGTTGGCAAAAAAAAGTACATAACTTTAGAGAATGATTTGATAAAAATTAAATTTTCTAATCTTGGCGGAAAACCTTATTCAGTTCAATTAAAAGATTATCAAACACACGACTCTTTGCCATTAATTCTTTTCGATGGAGATTCTTCTGTTTTTGGTTTGAAATTTCATGAAGAACAAAATCTAAAATTATACGATATAACTACCGATCAATTATTTTTCACCCCAAGTGAATCCCAGCCTTCGATTATTGTTACAAATGCTGTAAAAACTATTACATACAAATTAGATGCAGGGAATAATAGATATATTGAATTTGTGTATAGACTAGAACCAAACAGTTATATGCTAGATTTCGAAATAAATATTGTTGGCATAAAAGATATAATTGCCGGGAATTCGAGTTATATAGATTTAAATTGGAGCTATTTTGTTACCGGTCAAGAAAAAGGTCGCGATTGGGAAAATGATAATTCTACAATATATTACAAATTCTATGAAGATGAGACAGACTACCTAACCGAAAGGTCTGAAAAAGAATCCGAAGAATTAAGAACTAAAGTTAGTTGGATAGCATATAAACAACAATTCTTCTCGTCCATCTTGATTTCCGACAATTATTTTCTGAATGCACAAATTGATTCTGAGAAAGTTAACAATAGTAAAAAACACTTCAAACATTTTAAATCAAATATTGCACTTCCATACAAAGGTTCTCAAAAAGAAAAACTTGATATGAGGTTTTATTTTGGACCAAATCATTATCAAACACTTAGCAAATATGATATTGGAATTGAAAAAGTAATTCCTCTGGGCTGGGGTATTTTTGGTTGGGTAAATCGCTTTGCAATTATTCCGATTTTTAATTTTCTCGGTTCATTTATGTCAAACTATGGCTTAATTATTTTGATTCTCACAATTCTTATTAAGCTCGTACTTTTCCCTCTAACATACAAATCATATGTTTCATCTGCAAAAATGAGGGTAATGAAACCTCAGCTTGATGAACTACTGAAAAAAATTCCTAAGGAAAAATCGATGGAACGGCAACAAAAATCGATGGAATATTACAAAAAAGTTGGAGTAAACCCAATGGGAGGTTGTTTACCTATGGTTTTGCAAATGCCAATTTTGATTGCAATGTTTCGGTTTTTTCCTTCCTCAATTGAGCTACGGCAGAAATCCTTCCTCTGGGCAGAAGATCTTTCAACCTATGATGCGATAATTTCCTGGTCAGCTGAAATTCCTCTACTAAGCAGTTTCTATGGAAATCATATTAGCCTTTTCACATTACTGATGACAATCTCTACAATTATCTATACAAGAATAAATCAACAACAAATGGGAGATACATCGGCTCAAATGCCAGGAATGAAATATATGATGTATCTGTTTCCAGTTATGATGTTATTCTGGTTTAATAATTATGCCTCCGGATTAAGTTATTACTATTTTATAGCAAACATTATTACCTTTGCTCAAATGTATGCTATCAAACGATTTGTTGATGATAAAGCAATTCTTAAAAAGCTTAGCGATACAAAGAAGAAACCCATAAAAAAATCCAGTTTCCTTGCAAAACTTGAAAAAAGAGCAAGAGAACAAGCAAAAACAAATGCAAAAAGAAAAAGATAGAAAATGATATATTATTTTCATGGGAATCAAATATTTCAGATGAACTAATATCCTTTTCTCAAATTTCTTGAATCAAATATAATTTATATTTTTGCAGCAAAGTACGGGGTGTAGCTCAGCTTGGTTTAGAGTACGCGTCTGGGGGGCGTGGGGTCGGAGGTTCAAATCCTCTCACCCCGACAACTGTTTAACCTAACTATTTATTTTAAAAGTAGTTAGGTTTTTTTTATTAAGGATTTGTGCAACAATTGTGCAACAATTTTCAAAACTCGATTTATTTGCACAACAATTTTACAATTAGTATTTTTGTCTTAGTCAAATAAATATGACTAAAAGTTCAAAAAAAAGGGTGGTTTCCAAATATGGATTCCGCCCTTTTTGATTTTTCAAATAGTTAATTAGAAATGATTTGTTAAATATTGCCTTGTATTTAATTTAATCGTAGCTTTCACGAAATAAAAAATACTATTACATTATGCTATAAATTGTAGAATAAATAGTTTTGTTAAATATAAAATTCTAATTATTATGAAAAAAATTATTCTTATTTTAGTCTTTTTATCAATTTCTTTTGGAATATTTTCGCAAGATGTTGTTTTGCTAAAGAACGGAAATGTTATGACCGGCAAATTAGTTTCTAACTCAAAAAATAACTATGTTCAGCATTTTATAATTTCAGATAGTGTTTCAAATTTGCTCGATTATGATAAGATTACATGTTTTATAAAAGACTATGAGAATGTTTCAAGAGCCCAATATTTCAGAAAAGCTACAAGCTATTATAATGCATCAACATTAATAGGTTTATTAGGAATGGGTGTAACATTTACCGGAGTATTGACAGATTCGGATTCCCCCGTTTTTTTAGCCTTGGGTGGCTTTTGTGGTTTAACCAGTTTCATTTGTCATATTTCAGCAAATCAACAATTTAAAAAAGTTGCTGAATTAATTGAAGTTGAACTTGCTGCAAATAAAATAGGTTTGAATATTAAGTTTTAATTTCATACTGTTTTCACAATAATAAGACTATTTGATGTAGCATTGTTATATTGCAATTATGCAAAATCTCGGTCGCTAACTTCAATTTCATCTGGCATATTTGCTATCAACTTGGAATGCTGTGCCGGTGTTATACCTAATTCTCCTGCATATTTTAAAGCTAATGCTCCAGCTGACTTCATTCCGTAAACAGCTGGTGCTACTCTACCGCTTAACATTACACCTTTTTCGTTTACTATTTTAACAAATTCCATCCAAACATTCATCTGGAAAGCATACTGAATTATTAAATCTATATTAACAGTTGAAGTAATTCCAAACCCTTTTAGATAATCAAAAACCCTTTCATAAATATCAATCGCATAATCTGATTTTAATATTTCTACCGGAACCGGATAAGATAATAAAACTTCATGCTGTGGTTCATTTTCATTTTCTCTACATTTCCGTAAAGTACCTTGTGCTTCTTTTATAGCTTTAGG
This sequence comes from Bacteroidota bacterium, assembly GCA_018692315.1. Lineage (NCBI taxonomy): Bacteria > Pseudomonadati > Bacteroidota > Bacteroidota bacterium. The sequence goes on from JABHKC010000152.1 coordinate 5,514, forward strand.
AAGTTTTTTTCTTCCCTGACCTTTAGCATTCCTTTTTAATTTAACAACATCCTTCATAATGCAAATTTACAACTTTCTAATTTTGGATAGAAACGTAGCTATTTCTACAACGTTGTACAAATAAACGCCTCTCAAGGAATTTATCTGCCCCCCCCATATGTTATTGATACTTAATCACTTATAAACTATTCTAATTTTTAATATATTTCTTATGGTTGTTTATTTCTTAAACCAAATCAACAATAACATTAATAGATTATGTCAATTAATACTAATATTCTACCAATTATCTTTATTCTTAGAAGACATGTAAGATTCATAAGACATAAATAAATCATGCCATTGATTTGCCTTTAGTGAATTGATGAATACTTCTTTAATAATTTTGCTGTTAACTTGCTGTCTACCCTGAATAAGAGAAGATACAGTAGAAATCATATAGGGGTCTCCTATGGTCAACCTTGATTTATTCTCTTTTATCTCTATTGTCAGTGTATATTCCAGTCATGTTGACCCCTTTAGATTTTGGTTTTAAAGAACGCTTTAAAATGACAAAATTTTAATTGTACACGATTAAAAGACCATTTGAGTATTAAAAAAAACCGCCTCTTTTAGGTTCTGGTTTTTGCAAAGATTCATTTCATAATCACCTTTTTTCGTGTTTCTGAAAATTCTACTATCTTTAGATAATAGTGCTAATTTTCTGCAGTGAGGTTATTGGTTTTATGTAGTCTTCCCCTTTTTCAGACATAGTAAGGTAATTTATTAATAAAATAAGTAGGCACTTTAAAAACAATAAACTTATTATTGAGAGGATTTATTTCTTAATTATTAGATTTTAAAAACTAAAGTTAATGTTGCTAAATTAACTTTAATTTTATAATCATCTTTGTATTTTTCGTTATCTATTATTCTGGTATAATCTACATCATGCTCTCCAAGATTATAGTAATTTACTAATATTGATATCTTTTCATTGAGCTGAAGACCACAACCCAAACTTATTCCAAAACTATTAGCAATATCATGTTCTATTGTTTGTTTTTCGCCATCATACTTTATAACCCAATCTGTAGTTATTAGAGTATTTGCTAAAATAGAGGCATTAGCAAAAAATACATTATCATTATCTGAAGGAAGTTCATATTGCAATCCACCAAAAATTGGAATATTGAAATATCGAAAAAAAGTATGATCCGCCCCTTCAAGTAAGTTTTCAAGATTATCTTTTGTATCATTACTTAAACCATTATAGAATACATTAAGTCCTGCTATAACATCTAAACCTGCAGAATTAACAGGTTTATTATATTTAAGTCCCGCTGCTAACCCGTATGTAGCACCACCAAATTCATCATCTGAGTCGTCAAATTCTTCTCTAAAATCAGCTAATGGTGTTGATAAACCAATTTGAAATGACCATCCATCTTCTCTATCTGTATTTGATACATCTATTTGTGAAAAAACGTTACTATTTCCATACAACATGATGATAATAAACAATAATAAAAAAAAATAAATCCTTTTCATAATATTACTTTTTAAGTTAAAAAAATGTAAATTTAAGATAAAAATTAAATATATTAATATTTGTTCATTTTATAAATAGTGGCTAACATAAGTATAAAATGCAAATTCAGTTTATTTCTTTATCATATTTTTTAATTTCTTTATAAACGAGCCTACTTTCAAATTACAAATTGACAAAATACGCAATAATTGATTAAATCGTTTAGAAATAGTAAAAAAATACTGCAATTCAGCCATCTTGAATAATGGCAGATAAGCTCAACAAAAAAGCAAAATCTTTTAGATTTTGCTCTTTTTTTTATGCAAACATTGTTATAAATTTGTTAAGAATTAAAACGCTTAATTATGGATATTTTTTTAACGATTCTTGTAACAGCCATTTTAGTTTTCATCATTTATAAAAAATCTAAGTCTAATAGCAGTATACCCAAAGTAAAAAGTTCTCAACGAAATGATGATGAGAAATTGCCAAGCGATATTAAGATTGAAATACAATATTTACAAAATTTGGATAAGGAGTATGAAAATCAACTATCAACTGGTGATTCAGTTAAAATATGGGCAAATCCAAACAAAAAATATGAATTAAGGTGTTATCTCAAAGGATATTTTTCGGGTGAGGGTCATATTTCAACATTTGAGAATCGAACTATTTATAATCATCTGGTAGCAGAAAAATTTGTTATTTCAAATAAAGTTGTAAATATTTCAGAAAAAGGTGTTTCTCTTGAAGCTTCATTCAATAATAATCTAACTATCTTGATTGATAGTCCTGAATACTTAAAGACTCAATTATTAAAGAAATATAAACCAAGAGAAACAACAAGTTTTTGTTTTGGATTTGTTGTAAAAAATAGATTACTGCCTAAAGACAACAATAAAAACCTAAGTATCGAAATAAATGTAACCCATGAAAATATTGACGAGATAGTGGAGGCATTAACTGCTAAAAGAGAGTTTGTTGATAGCTATGTAGATTCTTTGAATGATTACATTTGGTTAAACTTTGATGAAGAAAGATTCTCAATCGTAAATCGCACAAAGAGATATGATGTAATTAAGCCAATTAGAGCAAAATTAAGTGGTTGCTCATTCAGAGTTGAAGTTATTTTTGATAGAGCTACTGATAATTATAGAAAGCAGGAACTTATAGACAACAAAAAAACTGAATATTTTTATTATTTCAATATTTACCCTGTTTACAATAAAGATAAGTAAGATAAGTAAAGCATGTTGCATTGAATTTAAGTGATTTTTTCACTATATTTAGAATCATTCTAAATTATTTTAATTTTGCATGAATATACAGAAGTTGCTACATCGTTGTACATAGGAACAACCTCTCAAGAAATAGATAGCCCCCAGTCAATAAGGATAGCCACAAGTTAAACAATTCTAATTTGGTTCATTTTATAGTTGTTTTTACGTTGTAAATAATTTCTTTTAACTGTTAAAGATACATGGCATCTCGTTTGTTTCTCGTTTGTTTTTCATTGCAAATAATTTCCAATTCTTTTTGAATACTCATTTTTTGAAATTTTAATTAATAATTCAATATCCCACTGGGTTTTTTGGGTTAATTTGGGTTTTTAATGTTTTCAATCTCAAATGTCGGTACAACTCCAATTTGTTCAATAAATACTCTCTTCATTATTTCAAGTGCTTTTGCTTCGTGTTGTTTCTTTACAATAATGCTATCATGTATTGTCAATGGTATGATATTGGAGTTTACAAGTTCGGGTGCAATACAATCTATAAAAATGTAGCTCTCTATTTGTTGCATAAAGATTGAAAGTTTTTTATACTTCTTTCGTTTTAGAATTTCGATAACTTCAAATATGTATGGAAAAACTTTTTGAAAATGCTTTTTGTTTTCTTTGTAATGGTCGTTGTGAGAATAGTAAATCTGGAAAACCATTTTTTTTATTTCGTCTCTACTTTTACCTTCAATTGCTGTTTGCAAGTATTCGTAAAACTCACCAATTTTTGTTTGTTCAAACATCAATGATAAATTAACCAAATTGCATTTATTTTGATTTTGGTTATTTTTTAAAATTCTCTTTAAGCTAATAATACCAAAGGTCTTCAAAACTTCTCTAAATAAAATATCATACATAATACCAGTATGCTGTAGGTTGTTATTATTTATAGTATTTATTAATATGGATAGAAAGAAAGGTTGAGAGTTTTTTAAATCGATGCTTACATAATTTCCAACAATAAACGGTCTTAATTCCTTCCATAAACTTGTTAAATTAGTGTTGAGCCGATTATTTGATTTACTTCTCGAAAAATATCTCAATCGTTTATCTTGAAGGTGCTGAACAGCTACGTGATGTATTATCACATTTTTAAAATTATCGCTTTTAGTGTTCTGTATGAATTGTAAAGCTGAATTACTGTCAAACTCTAATTTCATAAATTCTTTATTCATTAGCCGCAAATATTCCGACATTCTCGAATAGTGAGCTTTCCTGTTAATGTTATATTTTAATACTTTTTTAAAAAGATTTGTTTTCGGGTCTATGGCAATTTCTTTGATAGATTTATCAAGTAAATATTTTTTATTAATTCGATACCCTTTTGAACGTTCTCCTTTTACATAGTTTTCTACTTTCAAAAAATAACCATTTTCTAAAATAGTTATGTATTTACCTATATTAGAAACAGTTATAGATTTGAATTTTTGCATATTGATTTTAATAAATGTTTCATTTTCTTTTGCTGTTAGCATTCTATAAGCAAGGTAATGAACAATATAAAAGAAATACATGACCTTATAATGATAGTTCGGAGGATTCTCTTTCAAATATTCTTTTAAGTCAATTACAAAAGATTCAGGCAAATGTATTATGAACGGTTTTGCCAATCTCATTACTAAAAAAGTTTGAGTTGATTGTTAGCCGGAATTAATTCAGGATTTGTTGTGTAAAATCCGACTTTACTATATTTAGAGATTGGACAAATTCCTTTCCTTATTAAATAAATATTATTTTGCTTTCGTAGTGTGTCGATGTACCTACAAATATTTGCTCGCATAATTCCGGTTTCGACAGATACCATAAGCATCGTTGCGGGTTTTCGGTAAAGTGTATCAAATACAACTTGTAATTGTGCCTGTAAACGATTATCTTTGTTTTTACCATTTCGAAAGATATTTAGGCTGTTTTGTGATTCGTTCATAATTCAGCCTTTTTTTTCGATTACACTTTGGATACTGCTTTCAGTAAAATAAACTCGATTGCCTATTTTCTTACTTTCGAGGATTCCTAATTTTCGCCAACGCCAAACGGTAGTTGTGCAAACTCCAAACTTTTCTTCAATCTCTTTGGGGGTGTAGAGTTTTTCCTCTTTTTTGTCCAGTATTTCACTGGCTGTTTTGCTTGCTATTTCTTTACCAAAAATTAACAAGTCTTCACCCGATACAGTTACATTTATGGTCGGGTTTTCTTTAATAAATTCATTTAATAACATAACTAATAATTTAAATTCAATTACGAAAATAAATCAAATAAATGTCATTAAAAGGCTGACTATCAGATACGTAAAGAAATACGTATAATACGTAAAGTTAGCCGTAAAGTATCGTTTAAATAGTATTCAAATATGATTTATCAGGATACCACTTAAGATTATTAATATCTGTACATTTGTGGTTTTGAAAACACTCATTTAGGCAATCAAACCATTGAACTTTTGTTTTATGGATTGCATATCTTTTTTGCAACAAAAATATGATATGGTGTAAATCTGAATTATTACATTCAGGCTTAAAAGTTTTATATTCCGGCACTACTTCACCCTGTTTAAAGTTTTGATTTATCCAATAAAGAACATCTGCTTCGTTAAGAATAGTTTTACCCTTATTATTTTGAGAAAACAGTTTTATAGCATCTTTTTTGAATTGCTCGAAATTGCCTATTATTTCAATTTGAAATTTGGGTTTTAGTTCCGGTTCATCTGCTTTAGATTCCGGTTTTAGTTTTTCAAGTTTTTCAATATGTTGTTGAAAATATTCTTTATAATTTCTGGTATGGCTTCTACTTAACAGTTTATCTACCTTATCGCAAGTTGTATTTATCAATTTTATCTTTTCGGATTCATCATTTATCCTGTCAATAATAAATTCAAAATCAGTAAACTTTTCATCATATTTCTGTTTATCATTCTCATAGTTTTCATCTGAATTGTATTTTGGAAATACTGTCCAATTATAAGGAGTATTACCATTGTATTTATAGTGCGAATAAGTATCAGCATTATTTACTTGCTCCAATATAAAAAGTTTGTTCAACTGCTTTGCCTTATCAAGTTTAGGTATTTCAATTTCATTACGCTTCATATTTGGGTTTGCGAGAAACAAATTATTCAATACTTGCTGATTATCGGAAATACACGTTTCAATAATTGCCAAAATTCCTTCAATAGTATATTTATAGTCGTTTCGCTTCATATCCTGAAACAATAATTTAGGATTTTCGGATTGCATCAACTGCTCAAACAAATACAAGTCATTATTATAATTATATCTTTTTTCCATCACTTAGCTATTTTCATTTGTTCCCTATTCCAAAACTCAAGCATCTTTGTAGCATGTTCCTTTTTGTCTGCTTTTATGTATTTGAGAAAACTTGTTTCGGTGGTATGACCGGAAACAGCCATGATCGTTATAGTAGGAATCCCTTTTAAATAATTATTTGTGCAAAAGCTTCTGCGGGCTGTATGTGAGCCCATCAACTCATATTTTGGAACATGTTTTATTAGTTGCTTACCATTGGTCATTTTCTTTTTCTCATGCTTGTCCTCTATTCCTGCTATTTGTGCAGCTTCTTTTAGGTAGTCGTTAAACTTTTGATTAGTGATTAATTTAGGTAGTTTTCCGCCATATTTAAGCAGTATTTCTTTAGTAGTAAAGTGTAGAGGAATAACTACTTTTTCGCCTGTTTTGTGCTGTGTAAGCTCCAGAAAATCGCCTTTTATGTTGTCTTGGGTTACGCTGCTCCAGTCTCCATAACGTTGCCCTATCCAACAACCAAAAATAAAGGTGTCTCGCACCCGCTCAAGTCTTGGTTTGTCTGAAAAATCGTATTCATAGAATTGTTGAAGCTCCGATTCATTCAAATAAATATTGTAGGTTTTTTCCGATGGTGTTCTAAAACTTCGACTTTTATATTTATTGTAGGGGTTCAAGTCTTTTTCCTTAGCATCATTCAGAAATATTTTTAAGGTCTGAATTTTTTTGCCGATGGTGTTGGTTGCTAAATTCTGCTCTCGAAGAAATGCAATAAAATCTTGGTAGAACTCCAAATCAATATCCACAAAATCCGGCTCCATATTTTTCTTTGCATACTTCTTTAAATAGTCAAATGTAACGATGTATTCACGTCTCATTTTGTAACATACTGGATTGTCTGTTTTTGGGTTCAACCTCTTATGAGAATTGTCTATGAAGTATTGAATAAACTCAAATAGGGTTTTTGGGTTTTTGTCTTCGTATTTTTCAGGGTGGTAGTGTTTATCAATTGAAGTAAGTAACCAATCTTTATTTATATTCTCTTGAAAGGTTTCTTTTTCAAATGATTTTTTGATATGATTTTCAAGGTCGTTTAAGTCATTTTGAAAATCCTCACTATCTATAAATTCAGTTCGTTGCCTAACTTTACCCTTCTTTTTGGGTAGTTTTCGCCCTCTATTATCTTCTTCTTCACTGTCTCCATTATTCCAGAATTTTGGATTAATCTGTTTTGGTGTCAATGCCCTTAGGTTAAATTTGCTACCGTTGCTAAATCGGATATAAATCTTTGCAACTTCAGCTTCTTTTTTAGAGCGGATGAAATAATCGATTTTCAAAGCCATAATAAATATATTTAAAAAGTTCATTACAAAGATAAAAAAATTGTGCAACAATTGTGCAACATTTTTTAAAACTGTTTGAATCTATTGCAATAGTGAGAACTTTTTGCATTTTTACTATTATAGCTATTTGCCTAATTATCTGGCTTTTAGATAATATTTGCTAAAATTAGAGATTGCACAGTATTACAGGGTTTTGCATAAGGTAGAGTGCTCTCACCCCGACTTTATGTAAATATATTTAAAGAAAAATTACCGGCTTTACAGTTTTATTTCTTTTAATTTTTACACCACCTCACAACTATTTCACATATATCACAATTTCGGCAACAGAAGCTGTTGGTACTTCTTTACTTATTCTTATGTATCGAGTGTTTATATCAATAATGTGAGGTATCCATGCTAAATATCTACGACAAGGATCAGTGAAGATTGGGGTCCAATTTCCGGGTGTACCATAAGAAAAAGTTAAATCTCCACTACTATTTTTGTCATATATATATATATTACCAATATTATACTCTTGCCCTAAATCTATGTAACAAGAATATGGATATGTTGTAGAGCTATATGGAGTTGCCCATGAATTTGAAGGATGACCTCCAAATCCGAAGTATGGATCTCCAGCAATATTTTGTTCATCAACATAAGCCGCTACACCTCCATGACCAGATTCATCTACCATCATAGAGGTATCAAGAAGAAGTTTAGTCAATCCACCCTCAATAACCGGGAAATTGCTTCCATCAGTAACAACAACAAAAACTGGGCGTTCGCATACATCAATATCTACAGTATAATTATTTATTGGTATTATTGTTTCAACTCCAACCGTACTATTTACTTGCATTTCAACTAGTAAAGCTTGTATTTCATTCGGGGATAACTGCAAGCTAAAATCCTCTACAGTATTTTGATTACTGGTTGGACACCAAACTGCATATACTGAGATGTTAGGTGTTTGATTTGTAAATTTATATACCATTACATCATTATCTCCAGAAGGGATTTCTGAATCAAAGAAAAATCCTTTTAATCGATTCTTCATTGTATAAACATAGTACCAGGAAGTTTTTGGAAGCCAAAAAGAATCATCTGGCAACAACAATCCTGATGTTTTATAATTAGTAGAAGAATTTACATCAACATCTGCTAACATATACATATGTGCTTTGTCAAGTTTCGCAGCAGCTATTGCAAAATACGATCTTATAATCCATTGAGCCTGTACCTCTTCAATACTAAAAGTTCCAATTGCTGGAGCTCTTTGGTTGGAGTTTGCATGTGTATCATAGCCAAATTCTGTTATCCAAACTTCCACTCCAGGTAGGTATTTGTTCCTATAGTGAACAAACTCTTCCAAACGCTCTTTCAAGGCATCATCTTCTGGCGAAATTCCAACATCACCAGCATATTGAGTACCTCCATCGTTACTGTAATTGTGTACGTTAATAACATCCCAAGGGAAATCGCCATTCCTATAATAATCGCTCCAAAGTTTCAGTGCTCTAATGTAATCTAATTGAGGATTTGCAATTCCACTCATCACGAATTTTGCATTTGGGTCGGCATTTTTTAAGCCAATAGATGATCCAAGTGAATCTAAATGTCCATCACAATCTGCACTTGACATTGCAGCATATTCATATGGTAAGAAAAATCCACCTCGACCATCCCACCATCTATCTTGTTCATTCCAGTTTTCATAATAACTGACATAATTTAGACCAGTAAGTGGCTGAAGTATAGGATTAAGCTTTAACAAACTTGTATCTATTTGAGTACTACCATATCTTGCTGCGAACTGGAACATATGGTCGCCATGTTCGACATATGATTCTGGGGAAAGGGGATTTTCATTTTCGCTAATTGGTTTATGGTTCAACCTATTATATTCTCCTTCTGCTATCCACATAGTGCTATTTTGAACTGCCGGACTGCAAATAATTCCCATATTGTTAATGTTTTGATAAAAATTATCGAAATCCCATCCAGTACTTGGAGAATACCATTCGTTCTCATTGTTTGGATACCCTGGATAACTAGAACTCAAATTACCTTCTATCCACATCCATCTGTGGTATTCTCTTATAGTCCCGCAAACTTGTAATCTTCCCAAAGGGGCATTTACAAAGGCATTTACACCTATGATTTCTTCCATCGGAGCTATTGAATGTTCTGTTTCTGAAGGTTCAGGCTGAATATTAGTCATTGCATAACCATAAACTACTATTTCAGAAAAACGAGTTTCTTCATTTTCAAGAGTAACTCTGATGTATCGACTTTGCGTATCAACAACATAACTATTCCAAGTATTAGAATTCAATAAACTATCTGTATATGATGAAGTCCAGTTAAAAGGTGATCCTAATGAGATTGTTACCGGTCCAGGGATTGTATCATTTTCATCATCTTCATCATCGAAAAGAAATATTTCTGTTATGAAGTAGTCTGCACCTAAGTCAATAAATGCACTGCCCGGATACAACCAATCTCCACAATTCATATCCCATCTGTTGCTTACCATTCCTCCTTGATTATTTGCAGGATCTCCTGCTGAAAATTGCTCATCAACTAATAAAGTCGCATCGCCTTGTACCCACTCGTTTAATATCATTTCCTCTGTCAGAATAACTTTCTGCACAGCACCTCCAATTTCAAGCTCTGTTTCTCCAAAAGCAAGATTTGATAGTTCAGATTTATTCTGAAAATCATCATATGCATATAAGGCAAAGTAGTATGGGGTGCGAGAATAAAGACTATCAATGCAAATATTTTGTGTTGTACCTCCTTCTTCTATTACTATAGAATTTGAAATTTTCTTAGCTTGATCGAAATTTTGTTCAGTAATTGGCAAATAACTATATCTGATATCATAAATTGAGGCTGTTCCTTCAAATTCATCATCGCCAGTAGCTGTCCAA